>NZ_JBNFVX010000019.1:0-65535 GCF_049943275.1 Marinobacter sp. VGCF2001 | reverse complement strand
CAGGCCCAAGCGTTGCTGGTGGCATCCTTTGGGCAGGTTACAGCCTGATTTGCTTGGCGATCAGCTCTTTCATGATTTCCGTGGTGCCGCCGCCAATGGACAGGATCTTGGCATCCCGGTACAGCCGCTCCACCACCGACTCCCGCATATAACCCATGCCGCCAAACAGTTGCACAGCTTCGCGGGTGACTTTTTCACAGACATCGACGGCGAAATTCTTGGCCATGGCGACTTGTTTGACCGGATTTTTACCGGCCTGCATCAACGCCGCGCAGCGGTAGGTGTATTCCCTGGCGATGTCGATCTGGGTGGCCATGTCTACCAGTTTATGGCGGGTAACCTGAAAGCCGGCAATGGGCCGGCCGAAGGCCTGGCGCTCCCTGGTGTATTCGAGCGCGGCTTCGTAGGCGATCTGCGCGGTCATGTAAGCCATGATGGACAGGCTCAGGCGTTCGGCCAGGAAGTTGCTCATGATGGCGATGAAGCCGGCGTTTTCGGCGCCGATCAGGCGGTCTGTCGGAACCCGGCAGTCTTCAAAGAAGAGTTCGGCGGTGTCGCTGGCCCACCAGCCCATTTTTCTCAGTTTTTGGCCAGTGGAGAACCCCGGGGTGTCGCGGTCGACCAGCAGCAGGCTGATGCCGGCATGGCCTTCACCGCCGGTGCGCACGGCAACGGTGTAGTGGTCGGCCCGGCTGCCGCTGGTGATGAAGGTTTTGCTGCCGTTGACGATGTAGTGGTCGCCGTCTTTTACCGCTCGGGTCTTCAGGTTGGCGACGTCAGAGCCACCGCCGGGTTCGGTAACGGCCAGGGCGGCAATTTTTTCACCTCGCAGGACCGGCGGCACGATGTGTTCCCGAATGTCTTTTTGCGCCCACTTGGCGACCGGCGGCAGGCCAATGTCCAGGGACCCGATGCTGGCAACGAAGCCGCCCGAGGTCGAACGCATCAGTTCTTCGGAAACCGCGACTTTCATGAAAATGTCGCCTTCACCAATGCCCCCCAGCGCCTCCGGAAAGCCAACGCCGAGCAGCCCGGCGTCACCGGCCAGGCGGTAGATCTCACGGGGGAATTCACCGGCCTCTTCCCAGTCGTCGATATGGGGCCGAACGTGGGTTTCAATGAATTTTCGGGCGGTATCGCGCACCTGTTGATGGGTTTCGTTGAAGTAGTCAGACACAGCGGGCTCCCGGGGTTCTTGTTTTTCGATGGGTTGAGTGTCGCGCAAATTCTACTACCAAGCAAGCGCTTGGTTTCGGCCTGGTCAGGCAATAAAAAAGCCGGCCCGACGGGCCAGCTTTCTGATTGGTACTGCAGGGACGTTATTCGCCGCGGGTGATGGTCTGTACGCCGCTGGATGTGCCGAGCAGCAGCAGGTCGGCAGGGCGGCGGGCAAAGAGTCCGTTGGTGACGACGCCGACAATGTTGTTGAGCTTTTCCTCCACCAGGATCGGCCGGGAGATGTCCATGTTGTGAATATCGATGATGATGTTGCCGTTATCGGTGACAAAACCGTCACGGTATACCGGGTCGCCTCCGAGTTTGACGATCTCGCGGCCAACGTGGCTGCGGGCCATGGGGATGACTTCTACGGGCAGCGGGAAGTCACCCAGGATACCGACTTTCTTGGATTCGTCGGCGATGCAGATGAAGGTTTTGGCGACCGCGGCCACGATTTTCTCGCGGGTCAGGGCACCGCCTCCGCCCTTGATCAGTTCCAGCGCTTCATTGGTTTCGTCGGCACCGTCTACATAGAATTCGATGTCGTTGACGGCGTTCAGGTCGTACACCGGGATGCCGTGTTTTTTCAGGCGGTCGGCCGTCGCTTCCGAGCTGGCAACGGCGCCGTCGAAGTCGTTGCGATAGTCGGCCAGGTAGTCGATGAAGTAGTTGGCGGTGCTGCCGGTGCCCACTCCGATAATGCTGTTCGGCTCCAGGTGGGGGGCAATGTGATCCACGGCGGCTTTGGCGACGGCTTGTTTCAGTTCGTCCTGGCTCATTGGGTGGCTCCGGCAGGTTTGTGTTGGATTTGGGGGTATTATACGCCTGAGGCCACTCTGCTTATAGACGGCAAGCGTGCAAACTTTCTACACTGTGGGTTTTTCCTGATCACTCACCAGCAACCGGAACTATCATGCCGCAACGCTATATCAAGAAGATCCTTGATGCGCGCGTCTACGACGTCGCCATCGAGACACCCCTGACTGAAGCCCGCAGCCTGTCCAAGCGTTTTGGCAACAATATTATGCTCAAGCGCGAAGACCTTCAGCCGGTGTTTTCCTTCAAGATTCGCGGTGCCTACAACCGGATTGCTCAGCTTTCCGAGGAGCAAAAGGCCAAGGGGGTAATCTGCGCTTCGGCCGGAAACCACGCTCAGGGCGTGGCTCTGGCGGCGAAAAAGCTGGGTATCAAGGCTGTGATTGTGATGCCCCAGACCACGCCCGAGATCAAAGTGCGCTCGGTGCGGGATCATGGGGCGCGAGTGGTGCTCAAGGGTGACGCCTTTGACGAAGCCGCGGCTCATGCCCAGGAGCTGATCAGGAAGCACGGGTATACCTATATCCCGCCTTATGATGACCCTGATGTGATCGCCGGCCAGGGCACGGTGGCCATGGAGGTTATGTGGCAGTTCAGCAAGCCCATTCACGCCATCTTCATTTGTGTTGGCGGTGGTGGGCTGATTGCCGGGATGGCGGCCTACATCAAATACCTGCGCCCGGAGATCAAGGTGATCGGCGTCGAGCCGGAAGATTCCAACTGTCTGCAGGCAGCGCTAAAAGCCGGTGAGCGGGTGGTTCTGGACGAAGTCGGCATCTTTGCCGACGGTGTGGCGGTCAAGCAGATTGGTGAGCATCCCTGGGAGATTTGCAGGGATCACGTGGATGAGGTGATCACGGTGTCCACCGATGAAATCTGCGCGGCGATCAAGGATGTGTTCGAAGATACGCGCTCAATTGCCGAGCCCGCCGGGGCCCTGGGTGTGGCGGGTATCAAGAAATACGTTGAGCGGGAAAAGATTGAAAACGAAAATCTGGTCGCCACGCTCAGCGGTGCCAATATGAATTTTGACCGCCTGCGTTATGTGTCTGAGCGTACGGAAGTGGGTGAAAAGCGCGAAGCGATCCTGGCGGTAACCATTCCGGAGAAGCCGGGCGCGTTCAAGACCTTCATCAATGCCTTGCACAAACGCAGTATCACCGAGTTCAACTACCGGTATGCGGATGCCAGCAACGCCACCATTTTTGTGGGTATTCAGGTTGCGGCTGGCGGCCACGGCCGCGAAGACCTGGTGCAGGAACTCCGGGAAAGCGGCTACTCGGTGGTGGATCTCACCGACAGTGACCTGGCCAAGCAGCACATCCGTCACATGGTCGGCGGGCACGCCCCCAGCATTGCTAACGAGCAGGTATTCCAGTTCGAGTTTCCGGAGCGCCCGGGCGCTTTGCTGAAGTTCCTGATGTCTCTGGGCACGCGCTGGAACATTTCCATGTTCCATTACCGCAATCATGGCGCTGCCTACAGCCGGGTGCTGTTGGGCGCTCAGGTTGAGGATGATGAGGTGGCGGACTTCGAGAAGATGCTCGCCAAGGTCGGTTTCCGTTATGAAAACATGACGGATAACGAGGCTTACCGGCTATTCCTGGGGGCTGGCAACGGACGTTCCTCCTGAGGGGCGTCCGTACGGTTACAGAACGGTAATCTGTCAAAAATTGTAAAAATGAAGTTGCGTGTTAGTCTTTCGTCTAATTCTATGAATCAGTAATAGTCGTCTGATTTTCCTGCCAATTAAACGAAAGAAAAACGGGAAGACATACCATGGGGAGCAAGCCTGACATCATCCGTGCCATTGTGCTTATCTTTGCTGTCGGCCTTGTGATTACCGGCTTCACGTCAATCCAGGCCTCTGAAGGCGCGCGCTCGGTGCGTGACGTTCCGGCTGTCGGCTATACCGTCCCGGCCAATCAGGGCTTGAAGCGATAATAGTGCTGATCCGTCACCACGCTGTGCAAAGGCACGTCCCAGGGCTCGATGGGTAGCTGGGCCACTTTCTGAAAGTCATGGGCCAGCCCGATCAGCTTGGGCGCCATGGCCGGGCGTAACCGGCTGAAGGCAAAGGTCCGGTCGTAGAAGCCGCCCCCCATGCCCAGCCGGCCTCCGGATTCATCAAATCCCACCAACGGAAACAGTACCGCGTCCAGTGCCCAGGCCGGCTTGCGCCTTGAACGCGGGAAGGGCGGTTCCGGAATGCCAAAGCGATTGGCCTGCAGTTGCACGCCCTCGGAATAACGGCTGAATACCAGCTTGCCCGGGTAAATCGGGTGAAGGATTGGCAGGTAAAAATGAATGCCTTTCTGGCGTGCCAGCTGGATGTATAGGGCCGGGTCAATTTCTCCGTCGTTAGCCAGATACACGCCGATATGCCGTGCCCGGTGCAGATCCGGGTGTTTCAGCAGGTTCAGCGCCAGGTTTTCGGAAGCCCGTGCCTGTTCATCAAAGGTCAGCGATCGCCGTTTCCGGCGTAACGTCTGGCGCAGTCCGCGGCGTGACAGCGGTTGCTGGTCGGTATCGGACTCGGTTTTGAGCGGTGGCTGGGTCAAAATGGGTGCAACCTGTTATCGGGCCGTTTGTGCTGATAAGCGAAGGCTATGTTGTACCACATCAATAAGGCGGTGTTAAAACTCTGCTAACCTGCAACGCATTGTTTATCTGCGATAAAAAGAGGCAATCTCTGGCATGAATGCTGTTATGAAGGCTCGCCTGTTGCTGGTCGTGGTCCTGGTCGTCGGCCTTTCCGGTTGCGCCACCGGGTCCCGGGATGTCTACCAGGTGGGTATGCGTGTTTTGAATTCCGGTGAATATGCGAATGCGCGCCTTCATCTGCAAAACTACCTTTCGGGTGACACGGAGAGTTATGAAGCGGGGCGGGCGCGCTATGAGCTGGCCCGGCTGATGTACCTCGGCCTTGGTGGGCCAAAGGATGAGCGCGCAGCGGCCGGGTTGCTGGAGCAGGAGCTTGAAAAACCGTTTTCCGTGGATGAACGCGCAGCGCGGCATTTGTTGGCCGAAATCTACCTGCGCGGCCAGGGCGTGGATCGCAATGTGGACCGAGTGGTAGAGCTTCTTCGTGCGGCGGATTATCCACGGGCAACGATTGATCTTGCGATGATCTATTGGGCCGGAAATCTGCTGCCACAGGATCGCAAACAAGCGGCAGCCATAGCCTCTCAGATCACGAATGTTGACAATATTCGGATGCTGTTTCGGCATCGTGCCCTGGCGGATTTATGCGCCCCGGACAGTCCGGAGACGGCGCCGGCCTGGGCCTGCCTGGATGAGGCAGATGAGCTGATTGTTCGCACTGCCGATGAAATCTGGCAGTCGACCCCGCCCGACGCCGGGATGGCGCGTATGGAATACCTGGCAAAACTTCACACCGCACTGGTTGATCCCGGTTTTGAGAGTCGGGCGGGCTGGTACCGCTACGCGGCCGGGATGGGCAGTGCCCGGGCCCAGTTCCGGTTGGCGCTTATCTGCGGTGCTCCGGATTCGCCCTGGTATAACCCCGAGGAAGCGAATCTCTGGCTGAATAAATCGGCGCAACAGGGCTTTGCAAAGGCTCAGTTGGCCAGGGGCGTTGAACTGGTGTCTGGGCCGGCGGTTGGTGATGAGGAATACCTCAAGGCACTGGACTGGCTGGCCCGTGCCGCCGACCAGGGTGAGACTGAGGCCAATCTGTGGCTCGCCCATCTGTACCTGAACCCGGTGGCCGGGCGCCCGCAGCAGCCTGCGCGCGCCATTGAGCGCCTGGAACAGATTGCGCGGGAGGACGATCGCGCCAAACACGGGCTGGCGGATCTTTACCTCTCGGGCCGCCCGGGTGCAACGGACACTCAGCGCCAACGCGCCATTGAACTGCTGGAAAGTATGGCGTATCGGGATGTGGAAGCGGCCTTCAAACTGGGCGCTGTTTACAGCGCGGGAATTGGCAATGTCGAGCCCAGCCTGGTGGATGCCGTGCGCTGGCTGGAACGTGCCGCCGATAAGGGCCATCTGCCGGCGCAAGTGCTGTTAGCGCAGGTGCTGCGAAAGGATGGCCGGAGCGAAAGCGCCGCCAAGGCCCGGGAGCGGTTCGTGTTCATGCCAGTTGCGGAGGTTCCGGAAAGCCTGCGCACGCCCGTCTCGAACGCGCGCTTTCGACAGGCGATTTATTATTCCCGACTCCAGGATGCCACAAGCAAGTCTGAACAGATTGTTCAGCTTCTCGAATTGGCGTCTGAAGAACAGAATCTGCCGGCACTGGCGCACCTTGGGCTGATGTACTATCGCGGTGAGCTGGTAGCCCGGGATTATGAGCTGGCCTATCAGTATCTGGAGCGCTGGGATTCGCGGTATCAGCAGCAAAAAGAGCGGGCGAGGTCGGATGATTCGGTATGGTCCGGGCTAATGTACGATCAGCGATTCGGCAACGACGATGCGCAGGATGCCTTGATGGACTTGAGACTCAGAGAACTGCAGAAATAGAAAAGTAAAAGCTTCCCGGGCTGCCGTTATCGGATGTAGCCCTTGAACCCAGTAGTTCAAGGTCGGTGGCCGCTGTGACATATTAGGCTTTCCCCCGCAGGGGACATGCTCACAATGCCCTAGAGTAGCCACCTGGGTATTGCTTATCGGCTCGAGGACGTACCCGACCAGCGAACAGCCCAGGAAGTTGATCCATTATACGGGCAGGGCCGGGGCCAAATGCAACCCCGATCGGGGATTCTTTCGTGAATCAGTTGCCGGAGGGTTCTCCAAGCGCGCCGTCGAGCCGGCTTCCCATGGAGCGCAGAATGTCGCTGGTGGCGTCTGACATGGTGTCGCGCTCCAGCAGTTCATGGGTGATGTTCAGCGCCGCCATCACGGCAATTCGCTCGGTACCGAATACCTTGCCGCCGGAGCGGATTTCCCGCATTTTGGTGTCCAGGTGCCTGGCGGCACGCAACAGGGCTTCCTGCTCTTCCTGTGGGCAGGCCACCAGATATTCCTTGTCGAGAATCCTGACTTCTACGGTGGTTGAGGTCTGTGACATCAATGGTGCTCCAGTGCCCTTAGGCGGCCGATCATGGCTTCAATCTTGTTTTTGGCAAGATCGTTCTTGTGCATAAGCTGGGCCCGCTCCCGGTTCCAGTCGTCCTGCAGTTCCCTCAGCAGGGCGTTGTCTTTCTCCAGCTTTTCGCAGCGCTCAATCAGCTTGTCCAGCTTGTCCGCTAATGCCTGTACTTCGGACTGTTCCATGGCCTGCCCAACGTCAGTGATTTTAATTGGAGTTACTATAAGTGTGCATGCCAGACCGGTCAATTTACCGCAATGTCATGGCGTGTACCCCGTGAGGTCTGTCACCTTTTACGTCAGTTCAGCTTTGCCTTTCTCCGCTGAAACCTTGCTGTCGGCCACCACGCCAGGTATTCAAGGCCGGCAGCGTTGAAACGGCAAACGCCGCCAGAGGCACCGAGCCAAGCAGCCACCATTCTGTGGTGGTTAGAGGGCGAAGCCGGATCTGCAGGCCGTAATGCTCCAGTATCCAGGGGCTCAGAACTCCGATGGCACCAGCCCCAACCAGGATTGCCAGCAGGCAGCTGACCAGCGCCAGTCCGACACACTCCAGACTGTACAGCCCGGCGATCAGGCCTGGTGAGGCACCGGTCGCCCGCAATACCGCGATTTCTCTTTGTCGTTGGGCCTGCAGGGTGAGCAGTACAGCAATCAGCCCCACCAGACTGGTCACCACGACAAAACCACTGATGCCCAGGAGGGCTTGCTCGAACTGGCCCATCATTTGCCAGAGCTCGCCCAGGGCCACACCGGGAAGAATGGCAGATAAAGGCTCCTGTCGGAACTGATTCAGTTCCCGTTGCAGCTGGAAGGTCAGGATCGGGCGCTCCAGGCCGATGAAGGCGGCGGTAATGGCATCCGGAGTGTAATCCCGGCTCCGGGCCTGATCTTTCGACAGCGTGCGCCCGGGTATGGCGACGCCGGATTCCCAGCCAACGTGCATGGCCTCCATGGCCTCCAGGCTGATGTACACCGCCTGGTCAACCGGCGTTCCGGTCGGCGCCAGTACGCCGGATACCCGGAACGGCAGGTCCGTGTGATTGGAGAAGCTGAGACGGCCGCCGCCATGGGAAAGCACCAGCTGATCATTCAGGCCATGACCGAGTTGGCGCGCTACACCGGCACCGAGAACCACATCGAAAAGGTCGGCAAACCACGCGCCTTCGGCCAGGGCAAGAGGTTGGTCATTGCCAAAGCGGAAGCGCGCCAGAAACTGGTCATTGGTGCTGACTACCCGGAAACCACGGTAGCTGTCGCCGAGGGAGATCGGAATCAACCAGTTGATGCGGTTGTCCTCTGCCATGGCTTGATAAGTGGACCAGCGGATATTATTGGTGGCGTCGCCAATATGAAAGACGGTATAGAGCAGCAAGTTCAGCTGGCCGCTGCGGGCACCGACAATGAGGTCGGTGCCGCTGATGGTGCTGGTGAACGACTGGCGGATTTCAGTGCGCAGATACTGGATGCCAAGCAGCAAGGTAACGCTCAGGGTCAGAGTCAGACAAACCAGAGCGAGCACCCGGCGGCGATACCAGAGGCTTGCGCTGGCCAGGCCAAGGGTCAGCCGAAGCTTGTTCATGCCGCTACCTCCAGAGTCAGGCGGTGATGAAAATGCCTGGCCAGCGCCGGATCGTGGCTGACGAACACAACCGAGCTGTTGTTTCCGGCGGCCAGAGAGAGCAGTAACTCAAGGAACCGATCCCGGTTGTTGTTATCCAGCGCGGACGTTGGCTCGTCCGCGAGAATGATTTCCGGCGCGCCGATCAGTGCTCGCGCCGCCGCCACCCGTTGCTGTTGGCCAATTGATAGTCGGGTAACGCTCTGATGCCAGTGGCTTTCCGGGATGGTCAGTTGTCTGAGCAAGTCCCGGGCTGCGTCAGCGGGCGCGGGAATCGCCCGGGCGTGACGCAGGGCCGATAACCGGCACGGTAACAGAACGTTGGACAGTGCGCTCAGGTAGGGCACCAGATTGAATTGCTGGAAAATAACGCCCATGTGATCTGCGCGAAACCGGTCCCGTTTGCTGGCTTTCAGGGTCGCCACGTCTTGCCGGAGCAGGTTCAGGTGACCGGAGTCGGGTGTCTGCATACCGGCAAGCAGGCCCAGCAGAGTGCTTTTCCCGGCACCGCTGGCCCCTTGCAGGAACAGGTGTTCGCCCCTGGGCAGGTGAATGTCCGGAAACGCCAGGGCTGTGCCCCGGTTCGGCCACCGAAAGCGCAGATTGCCGGTATCTATGGCCAGGTTCTCCGGGCGGTAGCCGTCGGTTACTTTTGCTGTCTTGGTGTTCATACCCGTTTGGTGCTCGCCGCTGTATGATGGTGCCGGTTGCTGATCTGTTTTGGGAGCGTTCGTGCTGATGTTCACTGATGTTTTGTCCCGCAAGTGCGTTGCCTGGTCCGGGCTGGCCTTTTTGTTGCTGGTTTCCGTGGCCGCCCGCTCAGACACCCGTGAGATCGACTGGCTGGAATTGATGCCAGCGGAAGATCTTGCGCTGCTTGAGAATATGCCGGAAATCGAGCATGAGGGCGATGGCCCACCCCTGCTGCCGGACGAAATCATGACCGGGCGGGTCGTGCCGGAAATGGGCAATGTTGAAGGCCGGATTCCCGGCTTTGTGGTACCGCTGAAAACCACCGGGGATATGCGCATCCTCGAGTTCTTCCTGGTGCCGTATTACGGTGCCTGTATTCATGTTCCGCCCCCGCCGCCCAATCAGATTATCCACGTGAAATACCCCGAAGGCTTCACTCTGGAAGCGCTGTACGATCCGGTCTGGATCGAAGGCAAGCTGGTGATCGAACATACGGAAAACGACCTCGGTGCATCGTCCTATTCCATGGTGGCGCAGTCGGTAGAGCCCTACGCCGAGTAGCGGCTCAGTCGGCAATCCGGATTCGCACCTCGCCGGGTTCCAGTGTCGTCAGGCCGACAACACCGGAGCTGATCCACTGAACCTCCAGGTGTTCCAGCGCCGGAAAGCGGTCTGTCAGCGGTGTGGTCAGCGTGTTTTGGTCAGCAAGCCCGTTGCAGGACAGCGACTGGAAAATTTCGAGATCACTGTGGCCGTTGGCAGTATGGCCCTGCTGCCGGCTTGTCTCGGGCCAGGCGCTCTGAACGCTGGCCTCCTCTGTTATGCAGTTGCCCTCCACAGTGTTGACCAGCGGCGTTGATGTTGCCCACTGTTCCAGACCCGCCAGCTGTTGGCGCTGCTGCCCGGTGCGTGGCGAGTGCTCGAGGCCCAGCAGGTTATAGGCAGGAGAGCGCAGAATGACCTCCGCGGTATTACCGTCGATGGCAATCTGGAGCACGGCGTGCCCGTGTTGATGGGCGCCGGGATTATCTGCGGCGTGCGTAACCACCGGAGCCAGCAGGATGCCTGCAAGTGCCGCGGTTACCCGGGAGGCGCTGTTTTTGTGCATGGCTTGTTCTCGTTCGTAATTGATATGTTATAACATTTTCAATCTGGCGTAAGAGAAAAGCAAGCCCCGTCTGCCCCGGTATTCGTGCCAGGATTTCCCCGGAATGCTAGGATAGAGTCCTCATCGGGGCGCAGCTCCGGCACGTATCTGAACGTGAAACCCACTGTCTGAAGGAATTTGCCTGTTCATGTCCGAAACCGATACCTCTGCAGCCCACGGGGCTGAATTCGAGCTCTGGGCCAATGTGTTTACCGCACACAAAGCATTCAGTCACCCTTCTGAACTGCACGGCGTGCTGTGTGGCCGTCTGGCGGCCGGCGCCCGAATTCAGGAAGCGGACTGGCTGGCCATGGTATGCGAGCACATGGGGCTGGCGGATGAGGCCGCACAAGAGTCGGATGATCTCGCAACGTTCATGAATGAGGCGTACGGCAAGGCGTTGCAACAATTGCAGTCTACCGATATGAGCTTCCAACCGTTGCTGCCGGACGATGAATACGCGCTGGAGCAACGGCTTGAAGCGCTGGTGGCCTGGGTTCGCGGGTTTCTTGAGGGAATGGCGCTGGCGGCAGGTGCGTCGCTGGGGCAGGCCCCGGACGAGATCCGCGAACTGATCGAAGACATGGTGGCCATCAGCCAGCTGTCTGAAGACGAAGAAGCGGATGACGAGAGTGAGCAGCAGTTGCTCGAAATTACCGAATATGTGCGTCTTGGGGCGTTGTCGGTGTTTACCGAATTCAATGCGCCGGCGAAGCCGGCAGGCGATGCGCCCACTTTGCACTGATCAGGAGCTTGTATGGCTGTGACGATTTCCACGAGAGAGTTTGCCGAGCGCCGCCGCAAGTTGATGGATCGAATGGCGCCAGACAGTATCGCTATTCTGCCGGCGGCGCCGGAGCGGGTTCGAAATCGCGATGTGTTGCATCCTTTCCGCCAGGACAGTGATTTCCAGTATCTGACCGGCTTTGGCGAACCCGAGGCCGTGCTGGCGATCATACCGGGCCGCGAACACGGCGAAGCGGTGCTGTTCTGCAAGGAGCGGCACCCGGAGAAAGAGCTCTGGGACGGTTTTCTGGTTGGCCCTGAGGGCGCGATCGAGCGCTATGGTCTGGACGATGCCTTTCCCATCGCCGATATCGACGACATCCTGCCAGGCATGATCGAGGGGCGCAGCCGGGTCTATTACCCACTGGGCAAGGATCCGGCGTTTGATACCCGGGTTATGGACTGGCTCAAGGTTATCCGCAGCAAGGTGCGCTCCGGCGCTCACCCGCCGGGGGAGCTGGTGGCGCTGGAGCATTTGCTTCACGACCTGCGGTTGTACAAGAGTGCGGCGGAGATAAAAGTCATGGCCAAAGCCGGTCAGATCAGCGCCGAGGCCCATCGCCGTGCCATGAAGCGAGCTCGCCAGGGAGGTTACGAGTACAATCTGGAAGCTGAGCTGATTCACACGTTTATGGCGCACGGGGCTCGCTCTACCGCCTATCCTTCGATAGTGGGCAGTGGTGCGAACGGTTGCATCCTGCATTACATCGAGAACGCGGCGCCGTTGAAAGACGGCGATCTGGTACTGATTGATGCCGGCTGCGAGCTCGAGTGCTACGCCTCGGATATTACCCGGACTTTTCCCGTCAGTGGCAAGTTCAGCCCAGAGCAGAAAGCCGTGTACGAAGTGGTGCTGGCGGCCCAGTACGCTGCGATTGACGCAGTGAAGCCGGGTAATCACTGGAATCAGCCCCACGAAGCGGCGCTCAGAGTGCTCACGCAGGGGTTGATCGACCTGGGCCTGCTCTCCGGCAACCTGGACGACGCTCTGGCAAACGAGGCCTACAAGCCGTTTTTCATGCATCGTACCGGTCACTGGCTGGGGTTGGATGTCCATGATGTGGGCGATTACAAGGTGGGCGATGCCTGGCGGGTACTGGAGCCTGGAATGGCGCTGACGGTGGAGCCCGGCTTGTATATCGCGCCCGATAACACCAACGTAGATGCTCGCTGGCGTGGCATTGGCATTCGTATTGAGGACGATGTGGTGGTGACCAAAGACGGTTGCCGCAATCTGACCGAAGACGTGCCCAAGTCCATCGCCGAGATTGAAGCCCTGATGGCAGGTTGACACTTTGGACAGCAAAACCGTGGATACTGATCTGATCATTGCTGGTGGCGGCCTGGCCGGGGCCACGCTGGCGCTGGCGCTGGCGCGGCTGGTTCCCGAGCTGAAGGTGACCGTGGTCGAGAGCTTTCCGCTTTCGCCCGAGGCGCCGCCTGAAGATTACCAGCCCAGTTACGACAGCCGCTCGACCGCGCTGGCCTGGGGTTCGCGGTTGATCTTTGAACAGTTGGGGCTCTGGCAACGGTTATCCGAGCACGCCACCCCCATTCGTCACATCCATGTGTCTGACCGCGGCCGGTTCGGTGCTACCCGTTTGCACGCGGAGGAGCATGGGCAGGATGCCCTCGGGTATGTGGCCGACAACCGCTGGATGGGGCTTTGCCTGATGCGCGCCCTGGGTGATACCGGGGTGCGCTGGCAGGCGCCGGCAGCGGTGACGGGTATGCAGCCGTTGGCCGGCGGCGTGAAAGTCGCCATTGATCAGGAGGGCGAACACCGGGAACTGACGGCACGATGCCTGGTGGTTGCCGATGGCGGGCGCTCGGGCCTGAGGGAGAAACTCGGTTTTGTTCCCCGCACTGAGCCCTACGGCCAGAATGCCCTGATTGCCAATGTATCCACCAGCAACAGCCACCAGTTCACCGCGTATGAGCGTTTCACCGAGAGCGGGCCGATGGCGCTGTTGCCCCACGGTGCTCCAGGCCAGGCCGGTCATCAGTCGGCGTTAGTCTGGACGCTGTCAGACGACAGGCTGGACCATGTGCTGGCCATGTCGGATGAAGAGAAATGCCAGGCGTTGCAGGATCGCTTCGGATGGCGCCTGGGGCGTTTTACCCGCATTGGGCAGTGCCATCATTACCCTCTGAAACTGACCACCGTGGATGAACCGGTGCGCCCGGGCGTTGCCTTGGTGGGCAATGCGGCCCACGCGCTGCATCCGGTGGCCGGGCAGGGGTTCAACCTGGCACTGAGAGGCTTGATGGCACTGGTGGAACAGTTTCGTCGTGCCGTGGATGACGATATTGCCATTGGCGACCTGGCTGTTTTGGGCCGGTACCAACAGCGGCATCGTCAGGATTGGCGGCAGACGGTGCAGTTCTCTGACTCGTTGATCCGGATTTTCGGCCAGTCCCTGGCACCAGTGGCCGTCGCCCGGGACGCTGGCCTGGTCGGGCTGGATCTGCTGCCAGGCGCCAAACGCCGGTTCGCGCACCAGGCCATGGGCACCGGAGGGCGAAAGATCCTGGCCGGCGTTGATTCACCCGTAACGGGGACAAAGCATGATGACTGGTAATTCGGTGCAATCGGACCGTTTTGATGTGCTGGTGGTTGGCGGCGGAATGATTGGTTCGGCGTTGGCCCTCGGGCTGGCTCGCCAGGGATGGTCGACCGCGCTGGTTGATGGAATGCCCGCCGCGGAGTTGCTATCGCCGGTTGAAACCGCCGGACAGGTTGATGATTTCGAGCCCCGGGTCAGTGCCATCTCGCTGGCCAGCCAGCAGCTGTTGGAAGCGCTGGGTGCATGGCGGCACGTGCAGGGCGGCCGACATTGTGCCTATCGGGGCATGACCGTCTGGGATGCCGAGGGCACCGGGCGAATCCACTTCGATGCCGCAGAATTGCACACCGATGCCCTGGGCACCATTGTCGAGAACCGATCGATTGTCCGGGCTCTGTATACCGAGCTGGCGAATAGCGATGTCGCGTTGTTTGACGCTGTGCAGGTGCGTGGCTGGAAGCCGGAGACCGGAATTGAGCTGGAGGATGGCCGTACGCTGGGCGCGACACTGGTGGTCGGGGCCGATGGTGGCCAGTCGCGGTTGCGACAGTGGGCCGGCCTGGCAACGCGGGAGTGGGACTACAACCAGCAGGCTATTGTATGCACCGTACGTACCCGGCAGCCACACCAGTACACCGCGTGGCAGTGTTTCTCCACCACCGGACCACTGGCGTTTCTGCCCCTGCTGAACGAGGCCGGCGATGCCCATTTCTGTTCCATCGTGTGGTCCCAGGATACGGTGGAAGCCCGGCGCCTGATGGCGCTTGACGCCGAGACGTTCCGGGCAGAGCTCGAACGCGCCATTGAACAGCAGTTGGGGCCCATTGAAACCGTATCGCGCCGTTTTGCCTTCCCCTTACGACAGCGCCACGCCAAAGATTATGTCACCGCAGGGCTGGCGCTGGTGGGCGATGCGGCCCATACCATCCACCCGCTCGCAGGGCAGGGGGCCAACCTCGGTTATGGTGATGTGGCAGCCCTGCTGGATGAACTGGGCCGGGCCCGGCGCCTGGTGCTGTCTCCGGCTGACCAGGCCGTGCTGGGGCGGTATCAGCGCCGCCGCAAAGGTGAAAATCTGAGCATGATGGCGGCGATGGAAGGGTTCAAGCAGCTTTTCGCCCGGGATGAGCTGCCGTTCAGATGGCTGCGCAATACCGGTATGCGCTGGCTGGACAATCTGGCACCGCTGAAAAATCGCGTTGCTGCCGAGGCCATGGGCATCAAACGCTAACGCTGTTCCATTCCTGGCAGCCGAAACTGTTCTCCGGCCGCGTGTTTTCGTAAACTCCGCGCGCTCTTTTCTAATCTGCAAAGGAACTGTTTATGGCTGCCTCCAGTCTGCTTGTCTTGCTTGATGATATTGCCACCGTACTGGATGACGTGGCGGTGATGACCAAGGCCGCCACCAAGAAAACCGCGGGGGTGTTGGGCGATGACCTTGCACTGAACGCGCAACAGGTCACCGGAGTGCGCCCGGCCCGCGAAATTCCGGTGGTCTGGGCGGTTGCCAGGGGCTCGCTGGTTAACAAGGCCATTCTGGTGCCGGCGGCGCTGGCGATCAGCTTCTTTGTTCCCTGGCTTATTACCCCTCTGTTGATGCTCGGTGGCGCTTTCCTTTGCTATGAGGGCTTTGAAAAGCTTGTTCATAAGTTTTTTCACAAAGAGGAAGAGGCCCAGCGCCGGCAGGCCCGGCGTGACGCGCTGAAACGCCCTGAAGCCGATATGAAGGCACTCGAAAAAGACAAGATCAAAGGCGCCATTCGCACAGATTTTATTCTTTCGGCGGAAATCATCGCCATCACGCTCGGCACTGTTGCAGACAAGAGCTTCGGGATGCAGTTTGCGGTGCTGACTGTCGTGGCTTTGATGGTGACAGTCGGCGTTTACGGGCTGGTGGCGGGCATTGTCAAGCTGGATGATGCCGGCCTTTATCTCAGCCAGAAAGCCAGTGCCTTCGCCCAGAAACTGGGGCAGGGCATTTTGTGGCTGGCGCCCTGGATGATGAAAACCCTGTCGGTGCTGGGCACCGTGGCCATGTTTCTGGTGGGTGGCGGTATCCTCACCCACGGCATCCCGGTGGTATCTCAAACCATTCATCATTGGGCTGAAGCGATGTCTGGGTTGCCTATGGGGCTGGTGACCATGTTGGGCGATGGGGTTTTCGGGTTGCTGGCAGGGGCATTACTGGTGGCGGTTATAACCCCCATAGCCAGGGTCTGGTCGCGTCGGGAAGGGTGACCGTTTTATGGTCGGGCCACCGTCGTGTCAGAGACAGGGGTCGAATAGCCGGCTAACCAGCACCGGCACGGCGGTTTCCACCCGCAGAATCCTGGGGCCGAGATGCACGCTTTGGCAGCCGGCTTCTTCCAGCTTTCCGACTTCGTAATCGGTAAATCCACCCTCAGGGCCGATGCACAGAGCGGTTGGCTCATTGAGGTGGGTGGGGCAGGGGGTGGCCATGCCCGGATGTGCCACCAGGGCGTGCTTGCCGGCCAGCAGTGCCGGCAACTCATCTTCAACGAAGGGTTTGAACAGCTTGCGGATATGCACCCGGGGCATCACCGTGTCTTTTGACTGTTCAAGCCCGAGTGCCAGGTTTTCTCTCAGATGCTCGTCCGAGAGCCAGGGGGTTTGCCAGAAGCTCTTTTCTACCTTGTAGCTGTTGATCAGCCAAAGGTCTTTTACGCCCAGCGACGCGCAGGTCTGCAGGACGCGCCGGAACATCTTGGGCCGGGGCATGGCCAGAATCAGGGTCAGTGGTAACGCCGCCGGCGGCGTCTGGTCCAGCACCACCTGCAGCTCGGCCTCGGTGTCGGTCAGAGACCGTATGTCGCCATAACCCATCAGACCGTTTACTCGGCCGACCGGGATGCGATGGCCCTCGCCCGCCTTGAGCACAGTCTTCAGATGATCCAGGCGACGCCCGGACAGCCGGACACAGTCGGGGGCAATGAAGTCTTCCTCAAACAACAGAGCCAGGTTCATCAGGCTTCAGGCTCTTCCTCGCTGGCTGCCACACGCTCACGGTGAGCCAGGCGGCCGAACAAAATACCGAACTCAAAGAGAACCCACATGGGGAGGGCCAGCAAGGTTTGCGAGATGATATCCGGCGGTGTCAGCAACATACCGATGATAAAGCAGCCCACCACAACGTATGGCCGCTTCGCCGCCAGGTCTGAGGGTGTGGTCGCACCGGAAAGAATCAGCAAGACGGTGGCAATCGGGATTTCAAAGGCAATACCGAAGGCGAAGAACATCTTCAGCACGAAATTCAGATAACTGCTGATGTCGGGGAGCTCGACGATGCCCTCGGGGCCAATGGCGGTGAAAAAGCCGAACACCAGCGGAAATACCACGAAATAGGCGAACGCGGCGCCGGCGTAGAACAGTAGAACCGAGGTGAAGAGCAACGGAAAGGCCAGGCGCTTCTCGTGGGCATAAAGCCCGGGGGCGACGAAGCTCCAGAGCTGGTACAGGATAACCGGAATGGCCACGAACACCGCCAGCACCAGTGCCAGTTTCAGGGGGGCGAAAAACGGCGAGGTGATGTCGGTGGCGATCATGGTCTGGCCCACCGGCAACAAGTCCCGCAAAGGCTGGGACAACAGCAGATAAAGCTCGTTGGCAAACGGGTAGATGATGGCAAAGCAGATAATCACTGCCAGTACCATTTTCAGGAGCCGGTTGCGCAGTTCAAGCAAATGCTCGATCAGGGGCATATCCGGCTGTTCACTCGATGTCGGCTGACCGTTTGGCGTAGAACTCATGAATCCTTATCCGAAGGGCTGGATGCGTCGGTCTTGCGATGGCGGTTATCGGCCGGTTTATCGATATTGGCCTGCCCTGGCGCGTGGGCATTGTCTGCATCGCTGCGGCCTTCAGCGGCGGAGCGTGGCGTTTCCCGATCGCCCGCCGGTGCCGGGCGGACTTTGGCTGCCGGGTCGTCTGGCAATATCATGTGCTCGTACTTTTTGGCTTCATCCAGTGCGCCACGCACGGTTTTCTCGACATCGTCCAGGCCGACATCGCCGGCCTTGCGCAGTTCTTCACGCAATTCCTCGGCTTTCAGCTGTCGATCAAGCTCGGAGGTGAACTGGCTGACCATGCGCCGGGCACCGCCAACCCAGCGGCCCGCTGCCCGTGCCGCTGTCGGTAAGCGCTCGGGGCCGAGCACAAGCAATGCAATCACGCCGCAAATCAGCAGCTCCAGAAAGCCGATGTCGAACATTCAGATGGTGCTCAGCCTTGTTTTTCTTTGGGCTTTTCTTCGGCCGGTGTCTGCTGCTCGGCGTTCTGCTCTTCCAGTGGTTTCTGGTCTGCAGATTTTTCCTCCTCGTCACTCATGGATTTTTTGAATCCACGGATGGCGCCGCCGAGGTCGCTGCCGATGTTGCGGAGTTTCTTGGTTCCGAACAGGAGGATGACGATGCCGAGTACGATGAGAAGTTGCCAGATACTGATACCCATAAGGGTTCCTCATTCAAATGTTGCTGTTCAGGTTATTGTACGCCAACCGCGACCCCATGCGGAAATACCCGTTAGGGGTACTCCCTCATGATTTCCGCGACGCCTTTTCTTCCAGGCCTGACAGATCGAAGCGACCGGCAAGCTCCTCCAGAACGTCCTGCGGGCCCAGGCCCAGTCGCGACAGCATCACCATGCTGTGAAACCACAGGTCGGCTGTTTCGGAGACCAGCGCCCGGGTTTCTCCGGACTGTTCCGCATCTTTGGCGGCCAGCAGGGTTTCAGTGCACTCCTCTCCGACCTTCTCCAGAATCTTGTTCAGCCCCTTGGCGTGCAGACTGGCGACATAAGATGTGTCGGGAGCCGCTTGCTTCCGTTCTTCGAGAACCTGTGCCAGTCGTTCCAGTACATCACTCACGTTGTCTGCTCCTCAGTTACTGCCGTAGATGCTGGCCGGGTCTTTCAGTACCGGATCGGTACTTACCCACTGGCCGTCTTTCAGGGACCGGTAAAAACAGCTCCGCCGACCAGTATGGCAGGCAATACCCCCTTTTTGTTCCACTTTCAGCAGAATGACGTCGGCATCGCAGTCAAGCCGGATGTCCTTGAGCACCTGCTGGTGGCCGGAGCTCTCTCCTTTGCGCCATAGTTTGCCCCGGGACCGGGACCAGTACACAGCCTGAGCTTCTTCTACCGTCAGCTGCAGGGATTCCCGGTTCATCCATGCCATCATCAGGATATCGCCGGTTTCGGCGTCCTGGGCGATGGCAGGCACCAGGCCATCGTCTGTCCACTGGATGTCGTCAAGCCAATCAGGCTGGACGACGTTAGCGCTGGAATCTTGCATATTGATGAATCCTGATTCTTTGATGGTTCAGCGGCTGCCCCGGAGCATGACGCCAGTGGCGCCGGCAAGCAATGCCCAGCTCCAGACCGGCAGATCAGCCGCCCACTGGCTTGCCTGTGGCTGGCTGCCCAGGATCGCAATGCCTGCCAGCATGGCGGCAACGAACCCGCGCCGCCAGCGGCGTTCGGTGCGTTGCTGCTGCTCTTTCATCAGCGCCAGTGTGGCCCGATTCTGTTCTTCGGTCGGGCCACTGGCGCGCAACTGCAGCAGCGCATCATGCACCAGCTGGGGCATTTCCGGAGATTGCTCGAGCCAGGACGGCAAATGGCTCTGCAACGACTTGATCAGGCCGGAGGGGCCAACGCGTTGGCGCATCCAGTTTTCCAGAAACGGCTGCGCCGTGCTCCACAGGTCCAGATCCGGATACAGCTGGCGGCCCAGGCCCTCGACGTTCAACAACGTCTTCTGCAGGAGTACCAGCTGCGGCTGCACTTCCATGTTGAACCGCCGGGCAGTCTGGAACAGGCGCAGCAGGAAATGGCCGAACGAAATGTCTTTCAGGGGGCGCTCGAAAATGGGTTCACATACCGTGCGGATGGCCGCTTCAAACTCGTTGACCCGGGTATCCGCGGGCACCCAGCCGGACTGGATATGCAGTTGCGCGACCTGGCGATAGTCCCTGCGGAAGAAGGCGAGCAGGTTGCGGGCCAGATAGCTCTGATCATCCGGTGCGAGCGTGCCGACAATGCCAAAATCAATGGCAATGTATTTCGGGTCGGCGGGGTTGGTGACATCCACGAAGATATTGCCCGGGTGCATATCGGCGTGGAAAAAGCTGTCGCGGAACACCTGGGTGAAGAAAATCTCGACGCCCTTTTCCGCCAGGACTTTCATGTTGGTCCCCGCCGCCTCCAGAGCCGGAACATCGGCAATGGGAATGCCGTGAATCCGCTCCATCACCAGCACCGATTTGCGGGTGTAGTCCCAGTCGATAAACGGAATGTAGATCAGTTGGGAGTTGTCGAAATTCCGGCGTAACTGGCTGGCGTTGGCCGCCTCCCGCTGCAGATCCAGTTCATCGTGAATGGTGGAGTCGTAGTCTGCGACCACCTCCACCGGATGCAGGCGCTTGCCTTCAGACCAGTATTTCTCCAGCAGACCAGCCATCAGATACATCAGGGCCAGATCCTGGCGAATCACTTTTTCAATGCCCGGGCGCAGGACCTTGACCACCACCTTTCGGCCATTGGGCAAGGTGGCCGCATGAACCTGAGCGACCGAGGCCGAAGCCATCGGGTCTGCCGAAAACTCGGCAAACAGTTCGGACACCGGAGCGCCAAGCGATTGCTCGATGATGCCCCGGGCCTGGTTGCTCGGGAAGGGCGGCACCCGATCCTGCAGCTGTTTCAGGGAGGCCGCCATGTCGTCGGGTAGCAGATCCCGGCGGGTAGAGAGAATCTGGCCGAATTTGACAAACACCGGCCCAAGTTCTTCCAGCGCCAGGCGCAACCGGTCACCACGGCTCAGTTTCGGTTGCGGAAACAGGTGCCAGGGGGCCAGCAGAAAGAAAATCTTCAGGGGCGTTGGTAATTCAGACAGCGGTAAGAATGTGTCCAGCCGGTAGCGGCAGAATACCCAGGCAATTCGGAACAAGCGTTGCAGGCGGGTCACAGGGTCTCCGTATCGTTGTTGCTGCCGGGTAGTGCCAGTTGGTTTAGGCGCGCTTCCAGGCGTTCGGTGCGCAGGTTCAGTTCATCAATGTCCCGGAATGTCGCTTCCAGTTCTCGACGGCCGGGCAGCGCGCGGCTCTCCTCGTGGATGTATTCTTCCACGTTGGCATTCATGGTCTGGATGGCTTGCCGGCTCCACTTGACCGAATGCCGGATGCGCCTGCCGAGAAAGTGGGCAGGTACATCGCCAAGGTGACCGGCCATGGCGGCTTCCCAGTCCGGTTGCAGTTGGTCAAGGGCCCGCTGCAGCTGATGGGCGAGGGCGGTATCGCCTGCAACGGTCAGGCGCTCGTCGGCGAATACCCGGTCATCTCCCAGGGCCAGTGCAGCGAATGCCACCGGGCGTCCGCAGATGGTAAGCACCGGTGACTGCTCTGTGGTGCTGCTCACCCGCACCCGTCGCTCGCCAACGCGATCCAGCGTCCAGTGCACAGTCAACGGCCCGGTAACGGTGAATCGTACCGGCCCCGAAAGGGCTTCCAGCAGGGCGCGCTGGCCTGCCGGGTCCAGTCCCAGTGCCCGGTTCAGTGCGCCCTCGATTACGGCGCCAACGGCGGACAGCAGAGTCGGGCCGGGAAACATCAGGGCTTGATTCCCACGTGCAGGGCCACGATGCCCCCGGTCATGTTGTAATACTTGCAGTTCACCAGGCCGGCATTTTCCATCATACCTTTCAGAGTTTCCTGATCCGGATGCATACGGATGGACTCGGCCAGGTACTTGTAGCTTTCGCTGTCCCCGGCAATCAGCTGTCCCATCAGGGGCAGAGCGGTGAAGGAATAGGTATCGTAGGCCTTGCTCAGCAGCGGGTTGGTGGGCTTGGAGAACTCCAGCACCATCACCTTGCCCCCTGGCTTCAGAACCCGGGCCATATCCCGCAGCGCCTGGTCTTTATCGGTGACGTTGCGCAGGCCAAAGGCAATGGAGACCGCCTGGAAGTTGTTGTCCGGGAACGGCAGATGTTCGGCATCGGCCTGCACGTACTCGATGTTGCCAGCGTAGCCCCGGTCCGTCAGCCGGCTACGGCCCACTTGCAGCATGGACGCGTTAATGTCGGCGAGCACCACTCTGCCGGAGGGGCCGACCAGATCCGAGAATTTCATGGTCAGGTCACCGGTACCCCCGGCAATGTCCAGCACCTGATGGCCGGGGCGGACACCGCTGAGCTCGATGGTAAAGCGCTTCCACAGGCGATGGATGCCCATGGACATCAGGTCGTTCATGAGATCGTACTTGCCGGCCACACTATGGAAAACCTGGGCCACCTGGCCGGCTTTCTGGCTCTTTGGTACATCGCGGAAGCCGAAATGGGTCACTTCGTCCGGGCCATTGCCTGGGGTGCCCGGTGCTTGCTGCTCACTCATGGGAGTTGGTCCTGTCAGAATCTGAATGCCATATTCTAACCGTTGAGGTCTTGGCTACAAGTTTGTTCGCGGCTTACACTGTAAAACCGTTTCCAAATTACCGAGAAAACTGATTCATGTCTGTTATCGATATCCATCGCGCCCATTCCCTGGACAAAGAACACGCCCGTGCAGCGGCCGAAGCTCTGGCCAAAGACTTGTCCCGGCAGTTCGACGTCAATTATCAGTGGGAGGGTGACCTGCTGAAATTCAAGCGCAGCGGTGTCAAAGGGCAATTGGATCTCTCCGAGCACGACTTGCACGTGCATCTGGAGCTCGGTCTGATGTTACGGCCGTTCAAGTCCCGTATTGAGCAGGAGATTCACTCCCAGCTGGATCAGATTATCGGAGCCTGAGCCGCACTAGAGGTCATCCGGCAGCTGAAAGGGGGCGGGGTGACCGGCCAGAATGTTGTCCATCACCCGTTGCTCCCGGCTGATCAGGCGATGGATCAGGGCATCCACCCGATCCATCTTCCGAAAGGCGCTGTAGCCCCGGTGGAGAAAGCTGTGCAAATCGCCCAGGTCGGCCATCTCAGCCGGGCCCCGGGCCATCGACAGTAGCCAGCCCAGCGACCGGTTGCGAACGTAGCGATCCAGTTCATGGCCGGTTTCGGCCACCAGTGCCAGTTGGCGCTTGCGGACGGGTAGCTGGCCGCTGGTCCGGTAGGCATCGCAATAGCGCTGATCATCCAGGCAGCCAGCGCTGATCCCCTGTTGATCCAGCTGTTCCGCCAGTTCCAGATCCAGACTTTGGGTGATCAGGTTCAGCTCGACCAGGCCCGAGAAGGTGGCGAGCAGGTGATCGGGCAGCCATTTCACCATTTTGGGGAAAACCCGATCGATATTGTCGTCCCGGCGGGTCATGCCCGCGGGGGCATAGAGATCGGTCAGCAGAAATTCCAGGCCGGTGTGATACCCCGGGTGCCGGTAAAGGTCCTGGTGGGTGCGCTTCAGTCGCCCGGCTTGCCAGTCTGCAATCCTGTGGGCGTTATCCCGCAACGAATGAGCCGCCTTGTGCTGGCGAAAATCGTGATACTCCAGCAGCAGACGCTTCAGTCGATGGGCGTTTTCCGTCTGGACCTCGGTGGCTACCAGCCGTTCGCGATACATTGCACACTCCAATCAACCGGGCGGAAAAACACCAGTTTATCGAAGCGGCAGGGAACGCGCACCTGCCGGTTGCCTGCGGGCTCAGGCCTGGACGATGGCTCCCAGGGTTTCCAGGCCGGGGACCCACTCTTTGCTGTCGAGAATGATGAAATGGCTTGGGGCTTCGGTTTCCACGATGCGCATGGTGGTGGGGCTGGTTCGGGCGCTGGCGATCATGGCCTGACGATCGAGAATCCGGTCGGTTGCCGGAATCAGGAAGGTGCCATGGCGGACATGGCGGTAAACGGAGGTGTCAGTCCGTGCCATCCATTCCATGATGTTCTCGATGTTGCGAACGATGGTCAGGTGGTCTTTGGTGGCGTAGAACAGTTTGCCCAGCAATTGCCGCTTGCGCGGGTTCATGCGGCCGAAGAAGGTTTGCCCGTAGGCAGACTGGGGGGCGCTGTTGATCAGGCGGATCAGCCAGGGCCACATACCATGGCTGACGGGCTCGAGCAGCGTTGTCACCAGGGCGTGGATTTTGCCCTGGGGTAGTACCGGTGCTTCCAGTACCACTTCCACGTTGTCATAAAGCTCCGGCCGTTGCTTTATTGCCTCCAGAATCACCGCCCCACCCCGGGAATGCCCGTGAACCCGAACGTTATCGGTGCTTGGCAGGTTCTGCAGTGCCTGATTCAGCAGGCAGGCATCGTATTCAATGGTGCCTTCAAGGTGTTTGACCGGGACTTCCCACTCCGGATTCTCCGGTGTGACGCCATTAACCGGGATATGGTAATTGCTGCAAGTGAGCAGGATCAGTTCGGTGGTCGGGCCATCGTAAGCCTGGGTGAAGTAGCAGTGATTCTCCAGAAAACCATGAACACCGATCACCGTGTGTTCGGCAGCGCCACTGTGATTGCGCACAGACACGGCTCCGCGGCCCAAGCGATAAACGCGACCGGAGAACATTTCCGAGTAGGCGCTCTCAATCGGTTTGATCAGTTTGCGAACATGACTGGCTTTCATGACTCATCTCCCTCCGGCCGCTTTTATTGTGTTTTGGTTGTGCGGTGCCGGTTTGACATTTGTACCGCGAATGCCGAACGGATTTAGTGGCCCCCGTGCCTCAGAAAGAAGAGTGCCGGGGCCAACGGCCTGATGCGGACGACAGGCTATAACCATTGCATCGGGCGTTATAACCAGTATAGGACTGAACAGTTACTCACGTGTAATTTTTTGTAACTCTGTGCGCCATGCAGGATGATGGAGCGGGTATGCCGACTCTGGCACAATGCCCGATTGGTTTTCTTTTCAGCAGGCACGTTATGGATCGGGGATAATCAGATTTGAGCCAGGAGCAATCGCATCTCATGCTGCCTTCGGATTCGGCCTGGCTGGCTCTGGAGCGGTCTGATAACCCGATGACCATTACCATCATGCTGCGGGTCGATGGGCTCACGTCCGGCCGTTTCCGGGAGTTTCTTACCGTTTACTGGCTGGCCTGGGAGCGTTTCCGCTGCCGGCCGGTGTGGCGTGCGCCGGCCTGGTACTGGGAGAAAGATCTCACGTTCTCCGCGCCCCAGCACCTGGATGTGGCGCTCGACCGTTTTGAACCGGAGCAGTTGCAAGACTGGGTTTCTGAGCGGTTGAATGAACCTTTGCCGCTGTATCGTCCCCGCTGGAAATTCTGGCTGGCACCGAATGCGCGCGGGGGCGCCGCGCTGGTTTTGCGGCTGCACCATTGCTACGCCGACGGCCTCTCCCTGCTGGGCATCTTTGATCGTCTTTGCCCGGCGTCACCGCGCCAGTACCCGGCGGTTTACGGAGCCCGGGAAGAACCGCGGGCAAGCGCCTGGATGGCGGGCGCACAACGCTGGCTGGAGGCGCGTCTGGCCGAAACCATGCCGGCAGGCACCGGTTCAGTGGATGCCATCCCGGCCGGAGGCAAAAGCGTGGCGGGCCGGGCGGTGGAACAGGGCCTGCGCCTGGTGCACGAGTTCAGCGAGTTTGTTGGCACTCCGGACGATTCGCCTTCAGAGCTCAGGCGCCCGTTGCTGGGGCGACGTAGCTGCCGGTGGTCCTCGCCGGTGCCTCTGGCCCGTTTCCGCGATATTGCCCGGGCCACGCATACCACGATCAACGACGTCTTGCTGGCCTGTGTGGCGGCCGCGGTCAAGCCTCGCCTGGGACTCACGCCGGAGCAACTGGAGGATGCCGTGATGCACGCGGCGGTGCCGGTGGATATCCGGGCCCGCCTGCCGGACGACATCCGGCCTGCAGACGGAGAACCGGGCAACTGCTTTGGCACGGTGTTTGTGCCCCTGCCGGTCGATGGCGAGAGCGCTCTGGAGCGGTTATTCCGGATCAAACACGAAACCCGAAAGCTGAAAAAGAGCTGGCAGCCGGGCCTCGCCTGGGGTTTGACCAGCTGTGCGGCACTGATCCCGGAAGCCGGCCGAAAACCGTTGGCAGACCTCTTCTTCCGCAAGGCGTCAGCGGTTGTCTCCAATGTGCCCGGTACGCCGGAAACGCGTTATCTCGCCGGTTGCGCCATCACCGAGCAGATGTTCTGGGTCCCTCAGGCTGGCGACATTGGCCTGGGTGTCAGTATCGTCAGTTATGGCGGGCAAGTGCAGTTCGGGGTAGTGGCCGATGAGGCGGTGATGGTTCATCCGGCCTCGTTCGTTGAAGATTGTATTGCCGAGCTCGACCGGTTCGATTTCTGCTAAGACCAATGGCTAGGTCATTTGCCCAACGCCGGAATACCCATGTACCGGATTGGGGTCTACCTTTGTTGTGTTACTGCAAAAGGCTGCAGTGTTCTGTGGCAATCACAACAAGAGGCAGAGAATATGATTTACGCACAACCGGGAAAAGACGGCTCCGTTGTTTCCTTCAAATCCCGTTATGAAAACTTTATCGGCGGCGAGTGGGTGGCGCCGGTCAAAGGGCAGTATTTTGATAATATTACTCCGGTCACCGGTACGGTTATCTGTGAGATACCCCGGTCCAGTGCTGAAGATATTGATCTGGCACTGGATGCGGCACACAAAGCCGCACCGGCCTGGGGCAAGACCTCAACCACCGAACGCTCCAATATTCTGCTGAAAATTGCCGACCGCATTGAGGCCAACCTGGAGAGGCTGGCGGTGGCCGAAACCTGGGACAACGGCAAAGCGGTGCGCGAAACGCTCAATGCCGACGTTCCGCTGGCGGCCGATCATTTCCGTTATTTTGCCGGCTGCATTCGGGCCCAGGAAGGCCATGCCGGCGAAATTGACCACAACACCGTGGCTTACCATTTTCATGAGCCGCTGGGGGTTGTTGGCCAGATCATACCCTGGAACTTTCCGCTACTGATGGCGGCCTGGAAGCTGGCACCCTGCCTGGCCGCCGGCAACTGCACGGTGCTCAAACCCGCCGAGCAGACTCCTGCCAGCATTCTGATTCTGATGGAGCTGATTGGCGATCTGCTGCCGCCCGGTGTGCTCAATATCGTGAACGGATACGGGGCTGAGGCAGGTCAGGCCCTGGCGACCAGCAAGCGTATTGCCAAGATCGCGTTCACGGGGTCGACGCCGGTTGGCTCTCATATTCTCAAGTGTGCCGCCGAGAACATTATTCCCTCCACTGTGGAACTGGGCGGCAAATCGCCGAACATCTACTTTTCTGACGTCATGCAGGCCGAGCCCGAGTTTATCGACAAGTGCGTGGAGGGGTTGGTGCTGGCGTTTTTCAATCAGGGCGAGGTTTGTACCTGTCCGTCCCGTGCCCTGGTTCAGGAGGATATGTTCGAAGCCTTCATGCAAAAGGTGCTCGAGCGCACCAAAGCCATCAAGCGCGGCAATCCGCTGGATACCGATGTCCAGGTGGGGGCCCAGGCGTCGAAAGAACAGTTCGACAAGATCATGTCGTATATGGAGATTGGTCGTCAGGAGGGGGCAGTTGTGCTGACCGGCGGCGATCGTGAGCATCTGGAAGGCGAATTCAATAACGGCTTCTATATCCAGCCCACCCTGTTCAAGGGTGACAACAAAATGCGCGTGTTCCAGGAGGAAATTTTCGGCCCGGTGGTGGGTGTGACCACGTTCAAGACCGAAGCGGAAGCGCTGGCCATCGCCAACGATACCGAATTTGGCCTGGGGGCGGGCGTGTGGACGCGTGACACCAATCGGGCTTATCGCATGGGTCGCAACATCCAGGCCGGCCGGGTCTGGATGAACTGTTACCACGCGTACCCGGCCCATGCCGCTTTCGGCGGCTATAAGAAGTCCGGCGTTGGCCGTGAAACCCACAAAATGGCGCTGGAGCACTATCAGCAAACCAAGTGTATGTTGACCAGCTACGACAGCAATCCGCTCGGCTTTTTCTGAGCACTCGGGGCGCGGCGGCTTCGGTGTTCCGGAGCCTCCGGGGAACGGTTTCAGTATTTTAGTAGACAACCGGTCTAAATTTTTGCGATATTAATTAGACACTCGGTCTAATTTGAGGATTCGATGAGCCAGACACCAGTCAAACGCGGGCGGGGCCGACCGCCAAAGTCGTCAAACGCGCAGTACCAGAACACCCGGCAAGCGTTAATCGGCGTGGGCCTGGCGGCGTTGACGGAGAAAGGATACTCCTACACCGGGCTGGATGAGATTCTGCGCCAGGCGGGGGTGCCCAAGGGCTCCTTCTACCACTACTTCGACAACAAAGAGGCGTTCGGCCAGGCATTGATTGAGGCCTACGGTCGGTTCTTTGCCGACAAACTGGAGCGCTCCCTGTCTGATCACTCGCGATCACCGCTGGCGCGTATTGAGGCCTTTGTCGAGGACGCCAAGGCCGGGATGGCCAGGTTCGACTATCGGCGAGGTTGCCTGATTGGCAACCTGGGCCAAGAGATGGCGGCCTTGCCGGAGAGTTTCCGCAGCCTGCTCAGCCGGGTGTTCCGGGATTGGGAAGGCCGGATTGCCCGGGTTCTGGAAGAGGCGCGCCAGGCCGGGCAGGTGCCGGAAAGCCTGGTGGTGGAGCAGATGGCAGAGTTTTTCTGGATAGGCTGGGAGGGTGCGGTTCTGCGCGCGAAGCTTGAACAAACACCGCAACCGCTGGATCAATTTGCCCGTGGTTTTCTGGCATTGGTCCGTGGTTGCTGATTGATGCAATTCACGTAACCGAATCTGTGGAGGCAATATGTTTAAAGCAATTTTGATCGAAGGCAGCCGGGCTGACCAGCAGGTGGCCCTGAAATCCGTTGACGAGGCCCAGTTGCCGGAAGGCGACGTGACCGTTGAGGTGGCCTACAGCACCCTGAACTATAAAGATGCGTTGGCGATTACCGGTCGGGCGCCCATTGCCAAGAGCTATCCGATGGTTCCGGGCATTGATCTGGCCGGGGTGGTGACGGAGTCCGCCAATCCTGACTTCAAAGCTGGTGATGAAGTGGTGTTGAACGGCTGGGGCGTGGGCGAGAAGCATTGGGGTGGGCTGGCCCAGAAAGCCCGGTTGTCGGGCGACTGGTTGATTCCGTTGCCATCGGCATTCACGGCCCGCCAGGCCATGGCCATCGGGACCGCCGGTTACACCGCCATGCTGTGTGTGATTGCCCTTGAAAAACACGGGGTGACACCGGATTCCGGCGATATTCTGGTTACCGGAGCCACCGGCGGCGTCGGCAGCGTGGCCGTTGCTGTACTGGCCAAACTGGGATACTCGGTGACCGCCGTGACCGGCCGGCGTGAAGAAGAAGCGTATCTGAAATCTCTCGGTGCCAGCCAGATACTGGACCGGGCCGAGCTGAGCGAGCCCGGCAAGCCGTTGACCCGCGAAAGCTGGGCGGGGGCCATTGATGTGGCGGGTGGTCAGGTGCTGGCCAATGTCTGCGCGGGCATGAAATACCAGGGAGTGGTGGCCGCGTGCGGTCTTGCCGCAGGTATGGATTTCCCGGCAACAGTGGCGCCGTTCATTTTGCGCGGGGTAACCCTGTGTGGCATCGACAGCGTTATGGCACCGAAAACCGAGCGCCTGTATGCCTGGGAGCGCCTGGCACAGGATCTCTCCACCGAGCTGCTGGACGATATGATGACCGAAGTGCCTTTTGACGATGCCATTGAGGCTGCCAGCCGGCTGATGGACGGCAAGATTCGCGGCCGGATCGTGGTACCTGTGGCCGGCTAAACCCCGGCTGTTCCCGGTCTTTTCCTTCGGGGAGCGTTCTCACGGCGGTGTAAGACGATCTTACAGACTCCTGGAGCGCTCCCCGCAATACTCCCTGAAGCCGGCCAGGTTCCGGTCATAAGAATGCCATTCAGGGAGTGATACATGAAAACAAGAACGACGGGAAACAAACCACTTGCCGGCACTTTTCGCTGGTTGTTGGCGGGCGCCGTGTTCCTGGCCATTCAGGGCTGCGGTGGCGGGGGCTCCGACTCCTCCGATCCCTCAGACTTTGATGCCCCGGTTGATCCGGTAAACATCGGCGGCAGCGCCGACCTCTACGCCCCGGACCGGTTGCTGGAGGTAGATATCCAAATGTCTGCCGGGGACTTCGCCCAGTTGCGAGCCGAGGCGCGAACGCTGGCGAGTACCGACCGCGAGTGCACACCGGAATTCGATTACACCGAATTTACCGCCAGGGTAACCATCGATGGTGAATCGATGGATGACGTTATCGTGCGCAAAAAGGGATACATGGGATCCCTGAGCCCGAGCATTCCCTCTCTGAAACTGGATTTCAACGACCTGAAAAAAGGCCGTACCTATCAGAATTCCAGCCGGATGACTCTGAACAACAATCGCCAGGACCCCTCCAATGCCCGCCAATGCCTGGCCTATGACCAGTTCCGCGCGGCCGGTATCGCTGCTCCCCGGTGCAACTACGCCAGAGTTACTGTCAATGGTGAATCCCTTGGCGTTTTCACCAATGTGGAGCCGATCAAAAAGCCGTTTTTGAGGCGGGCCTTCGGCAATGACGAGGGGAATCAGTACGAGGCGCAAACGGCCGATTTCGGCACCTGGCTCAACCGCCGCTTCGAGAAGAAAACGAACGAAAAAGAGAATGACCGGAGCGACCTTCAGGCCGTGGCAGACGCGTTGGCCTTGCCCGATGAGCAAATGATGAACGTGTTGCCCCAGTTGGTTGATGTGGAGGAATTTATTCGTTTCTGGGCGGTAGAGACCCTGCTGGGAGCCTGGGACTCGGCCACCGGAAACGCCAATAATTTCCATCTTTACCGCAACCCGGAAGACGGCTTGTTCCATTTTATTCCCTGGGGCGCCGACACGGCCTTTCGGGGGGACCATCCGCTTAAGCCATTAACCGGTGTTTTCTATCGTAATTTCCGACTGGCCGAACGCCTGTTTGCGATACCGGAATACCGCTCGGAATACGACCAGGCGTTGGAAGAGCTGCTGGCCACGCAGTGGGATGAGGTGGCCCTGACAGAGCGTCTGGCCGCCATCAGCGAATTGACCGGCACCGGTGAGGGCGCGACGGCCAGCCTGAGGTATTTCATCCTCGGCAAGGGCGAGCCGGGCCAGAGCGATTACCAGCCGGCCCGCCGGGAGGTTCTCGAACAGGCGATGGCCGCAGATGCAACGTCTGGCACCGTGTCACTGCTTGCGGATCAGGAGCCGGATTGCAGTGCGCCGGCGACCACAGCCCTGACCGGTACCATCAGCTCCCGGGATGGCAATGACCGGGGCGCGTTCAACTTCACCTTGCCAGGCGGGCGCGATGTCAGTGCCAGTCTGACCCTGGCCGCCTTTGGCGCGGACAGCCTGGTGACTTCCGTCGACCGGGAATCCAAGCCGGCGGTTGTCAGTCTTCTGATGATCGGTGTAGATGCTGCAGATAGGTATAAGCCTTACGTACTCCAGGTGTTCATTGAATCGTCTGACTATGTGCCTGGAACCCACGATTTTCATGGGTTTGCCACCAATGCTCTGCTCTTTGAGGTGGATGAGAGCCTGCCGGGCGATGTTCGCACCCTTGCGCTGGGCGCCACCGGCCAGATCAGCCTGAGCAGCGTGGGTACCGGTGGCGACGCCGGGGATGTGTCGCTCTCGCTGGATGCCACTCTGGAGTATGTGGCTCAACAGCCATGAATATGGCGGTATGGAGCCCGGCAGCAGGTTTTGCCGGGCACTCTCTGGCAGAGCAAACGCGGGCCCCGTTAATGGACCGTATCGATACCAAGTTTATGGTGCCGGTGGCTGAGCTTGGCCAGTGTCTGCGGGGGCTGGAGCCCGAGTATTCGATGCTCGAGATTCACGGTACCCGCAGCTTCCCTTACGACACCCTGTATCTGGATACACCGGACAACCGGCTGTACCTGGATCATCACAACGGCAAGCTCAACCGGTTCAAGCTTCGCATACGCCATTACCGGCAAACCGGGGAAAGTTTTCTTGAGGTCAAGAAGAAGTGCAACCGGCAACGCACCCTCAAAAGCCGGTTGTCATTACCTGCGGGTCGGCCTGACCTGCGAGCCATCAAGAGGTTTCTTTCCGGGCAATTCGGCCTTCCGGCGGCAGGGATGCAGCCGGCTCTTTTTGTTCGGTATGACCGGATGACGCTGCTCCGGCGAGACGGTCTTGAGCGGGTGACCGTGGATACCCGGCTGGTATTCGAGTCACCTGACTGCCAACGCGCCGTGCCGCTGCCCGGGCTTGCGATTCTGGAAATCAAGTACGACCGGAAAGGCTCAGACTCGCCTTTGATGGCGAGACTGGCCGGCCTTGGCTATCGGCCAGTGACCTTCAGCAAATACTGTGTTGGGCGGGTCCTGCTGAATGGCGAACACCTGAAAAGTAATCGCTTTAAACCGCTGTTGAGGAGCGTTCATGGAATCTGCAGTTGACCTCCATTTTGTCATCCGGCTGCTGATCAATGCAGCTTCGGTACTGGTACTGATCCGCTGTTATTACCGGTATTCCCGTCATCGGGAGAATGCCGCGTCGTTCATCCTGTTTGGCGTTGGCGTCTTTCTGGTCACCGCGTTGCTGCACTCGGTGACGGTCACCATGGGGTTCGCCTTTGGCCTGTTTGCGGTGTTTTCGATGCTGCGCTATCGCACCGAGGCGCTGGGTATCAAGGAGATGACCTACCTGTTCCTGGTAATCGCGATGGCCTTGCTGGCGGCGGTTGGAACCATGCACCACCTGGAGCTGGTGCTACTGAACGGGCTGGTCATCGCCCTGGCGGTTGTGCTCGAGACCCGCATCCTGTTGCCACGACACGGTGAGAAGGAGGTGGAATACGAAAAGATCGAGAACGTGCACCGGCAACAACAGGCAGCCTTGATTGCCGATCTCAGGGAGCGCACGGGGCTGGATGTGTTCCGGGTGGACGTCGTATCCATCAGCTATCTGCGGGACACCGCCATGTTGCGTATGCATTATCGCCTGGAGGTACCGCATGATTAAGCAAGCCGGCAGCCTGGTCATGCTCGTCATTCTGTGGGTGATCGCCGCCGGGGTGCGGGCGGACAGCACAGAGCCGGCGTTCACCGCCGACGTTGGCGGCTATTTTGCCGCCGGGGTTGATCATTACCGCGCCTTCCATAGCGAAGAGGGTGAAGAGGCGACCACACGCGGCGTTCTGCGCAACGCCAAGCTGCAGCTGGAACTGGCCTGGGGAGAGTCGTGGGAGGCGGAGATTGATGGCAGCTACAAGATTGAGGGAGATAAAAAAGAGTCGGAATTGGGTGATGCCTATATTCAGTACACGGGCGATGCCCGATGGCTGGTGCGCGTGGGCCAGTTCAAGGAGCCGTTCGGGCTGGAAAGGCTCACCAGTTATGCCAGCTTGAGCACCGGGGAACGCTCAATGGTCACCTCGGTCTTCGCCCCTGGCCGGTCGTTGGGCATGATGGTTGGGCAGTATCAAAAGTCGTCAACCTGGGCGCTGGGCGTATTTACGGATGATCGGCAGCCGGGGAATGATCCGGGGGCGACGGCCAGGGTAACTCGAGCTCCTGTTCGTACCGATCAACAGGTGGTTCATTTCGGCTTGGCGGCGTCTTGGCGGCAATTATCTGAACCGCGATTCCAGATCAAGGACGAGGCGGAGGTCTTCAGCGCCGACAATGTGGTCCGAAGCGTTCGCTTCAGCGCCCGTGAAAGCCGGCGTGCGGGGCTGGAGGCGGGTTGGCAATTCCATCGCTTCACGCTGATGGCTGAAGCCATGGCACAGGAGATCCGCCAGGAAGGCGGCCAGTGGTGGCGGTTTACCGGCGGCTACGTTCAGCTGGGCTGGTTACTGACTGATGATCGGCGCCGTTACCGGAGTGGTGAATTCAAACGGGTCAAACCGCAGGCCGGTCGCGGAGCCTGGTAGCTGGTTGCCCGCTACAGTGCTGTTGACCTGCGTGATCGCGGTATTGGTGCGAAGGCCAGTGTCGCCAACCTGGGCCTGAATTATGCTTTTGGCAACGATCTTCAGGTTCGGCTCAGCTATCTGCTACCGGAGATCAGTGGCAATACCCTGTCGCCGGATCCTGAGGGCAACGCCGCCACGCTGCGGGTGCTTTACTATTTCTGAGCCGGTTGACGAGGTTGGCTGGCGCTTGTCTCCGGCCGCCGGGGCAATTCCAGAACAACATCGGTCCACTGGCCCGGTTCGCTGGTGATGGCCATGGTTCCACGGTGATGGCGCATGATGGTGTGGCAGATGCTCAGGCCCAGCCCCAGGTTGTCGGGGGTTTCGCGGGTGGAGTAAAAGGGGTCGGTCAGGCGCAGCAGGTCGCCATGTTCAATGCCTTTGCCGTTATCGCGAATGACGATGCGGGTATTGGCGGCGGTTAATTCTGCCGTTATCCGGATTTTCGGGGAAGTGGGCCGGGCTGCGCGGATGGCCGACGACGCGTTCATCAGCAAGTTGACGAACACCTGAATCAGGGCGGAGGGGAAGCAGGCGACAGAGAGCCCATCAGGAATCCGGATGGTCACTTCAGCGTCTTGCAGCTGGTGCCGGCAGAATCGCAGCGCCTTGTGCACCAGTTTATCCAGGTTTGCCGGCTCTGGCCCGTGGTCCGGCGCCGGGCGGGAGAATTCGATCAGGTCGGATACGATCTCGGCAATTCTGTGCTGATGTGTTGCAGCATCGTCCAGTGCTTCGGCAACGTCCGGATTGCGGTTGATTGTGGCGGAGAAGTCCACCGCCTGTATGGCGCAGTTCAGCGGGTTGGTGATTTCGTGCAGCAGTCCCTTGGCCATATGGCTCAGGGCCTGATGTTTCTGCTCCCGGGCGAGTTTGTCTTCGGTAGCCTCCAGCGTCTGCAGGGTGCGGGAGAGCTGCCGGTTGCGGTCTCGCAGCAGAAACTGCAATGCCAGCAGGCTGCGCAGAAATTGTGAAAAGAACCAGGCCGACAGGGGCGCAACCACCAGGCACATCAGAATCAGCCAGTTGGTGAGAACGCCGACCAGAGCGGTGATTAGCTGATCCCCGGGCACGGCGACACCGGTGGCCAGTACCAGCAGAACCAGGTTGACGGCCAGGATGATACTGGTGTGTGTCAGCGACAGCGTGATGATGCCCACCGAACTGATGAAAAAGAACAGCCCGACAATCGGCGCGATGGCCGCGCCCGATCCGACATAGCCGAGATAACTGAACGCCGCCATGTTAATGAATACAAGGTAGACAATCATTGGCGCAGCGCGCCTTAACCGGGTAAAGCGGTGGGCCAGAATGAGCGTGGTCAGTATGACGGTGTAAAGCCCGTAGCCGGCAAGAACCCCGGCCTCGACCGGGTGCCTGAGTTGGCCGGCGAGAAATAGCAGCGTGCCAATAAAGGCGATGGCCAGGTAGACATCGGCAAACAGCGGAAGTACCCGGTGCCGGTACTGGGTGCGAAAAAAACGCTCGAAGCGCCTTTGGCGATCGGCAGGCAGCTGTTTGATCTGCTCCATGCCGGATAGCAGGTTCATGATAATGTCCGCTGGTGGTGTCGTTGCATAAACAGGATCAGCTCTGGGAGTCGTTCAAACCCGAGCTTCACGAATATCCGGTCCTTGTAGGAGTGCACGGTCTTGCAGGACACGCCAAGCTCCTCTGCGATGTCACGAACCGGCACCCGCCTCGCCATCAACCGGGCCACTTCCCGCTCGCGCCCCGACAGAGCCTGATAGGCAGACAGGCTTGTTTGGGCCTGGTCGCGTGTTGACTGCCAGTTGCCGAGATAGACCTGCCCGCTGCGAATGTAGAACAGGGTTTTGATCAGTTCCTGGACCGATTGCTGTTTGGAGATAACGGCCTTGATGCCGGCCTCCAGATAAATCGCCATGCGGGTGCTGTTCACGGGGGTGTCCGAGAGCAGCAGCACTGAGAGTGAAGGGGACAGGCTGAGGGCATTTTCGGCAATGGTCAGCCCGTCGTTGTCGCTCAGATTCTCTTCAATCAACAGCACGCCGGGGCGGACGCCGGGCAGGCGTTGCAGGGTCTCGACTCCGCTTTCGCATTCGCCCACCAGCTCGATGTCGTCATGGTGAAGTAGCTGAAACAGCAGGCTGTCGCGGAACAGGCGATGGCCGACGGTGGCGAACAGTCGGAGTCTGCGCTGGCGGGGGAGGGTCACGCGCCCGGCCCCGGGGGTGCTGGCAGGATAATGTTCAGGCGCAGGGACTGGCCTTGCACGCTTGTGGTGACATCTCCCCCCAGCAGGCTGGTGGTTACGAATACCATCAGGAGGGCGACCTGCTGTTCCAGTAAGGGGGTCGAGAGCCGCGTGAGTGGCGCCAGGAGATGACTGAAAATCCTGAGTGGTGCCGGGGTCGTGATATTCCGCTGTAGCCGGGTCTCGGTGATCTCCAGGTGGTTCCAGTCGAGCCCGGAGGTGCGAAGCAACGTGTTCAGTGCCTGCCCGAGCCGTTCCGCAGCAGTGCCAGTCTGGTGGTGCGTCGCTGGCTGTTCTGGATGGCTGCCGTCCAGAAAGGTTGTGATCGGCACTGGCGCCTGCCCCTGGCTTATACGCCCAACCTGTTGTTGCACCTGCTCGCCGAACTGGCGAACGAGTTCGGATTCCAGTTGCGTGTCCTGGCTGGCTCGCAGGTGGGCTTTGGCGGCCGGCACGTGCTCTATGCCGGCCAGGGTGTCGAGAAAGGCATTCAGAATGCGAAACGGGACGAGGGTGTCGAGATCAGATTGCAGCTGATCCAGCAGACGCTCACGCCGCTGCAGGCGGAGTTCGGCAAAGCGCTTGCGGGTTTCGCTCCGGGTGTGGTTCAGTGCGGATGCCAGTTGCCGGTGGCGCGCTATGGCTTCCCGGAACAGCAGAAGCAGGGTCTGCGCCTGCCAGGGCTTTTTCTGGTAGCGAAAAATGCGGCCCTCGTTCACGGCATTCAGGGCCACGTCTACCTCTCCCCACGCCGAGGTGAGAATGCGGACAACCGCCGGATGGGATTGTCGCAATTCATCCAGCAGCTCTTTGCCTTGCATTCCCGGCATACGTTGATCTGTCATCACCACGGCCACGGGTAAATCCGGGGTTCTGAGGTATTCCAGGGCGTCTTCGGCACTGTCGGCGCACAGCAGTGTGAATTCATCCTGTAGATGCTCGAGCTGGCGTATCAGGTATTTGGTGGCGGCCGGCTCGTCATCAACGATGAGTACCGCCGGTCTCGGTTCCGGCGGTCCGCTGGCTGCCAGCGGCGGCTGGGCCTGGCGGGACAGTTCCGCACCGGTCAGGGCTGCGGCGATCAGATGCGAACGGATCAGGTTTGGGTCCAGGGGTTGGTCGAAGCAGCGATCAATCATCTGGGTGTCGAGTAACGCCATCAACTCGTTCAGGGCAATGCGCTCGGTAATCAGAACCTTGAGCAGGCGCGAATGCTGCTGTTTCGCCGCCAGTAGCAGATGGGAATGAACCGCCACCGATGATGGGCACCCGGTGACCACGACGGCCGCTGGCGAGGCCTCTGCTGAGTCAAGATAGTGGAGCGCGGAATCATCCGAATCAAAAGCGCGGATCGAGAAGTCCCGTTCAAAAAACCCTTCAAAAGCCTGCTTTGCCTGTTCGCTGTAATAGCGGAGTAAAACGGTTGGTGAGTGGAAGTCGCCCATGGCTACGGTCGTTCCTTGATATCGATAGCGGTAAGAGACGTTATCAGTCTGTGTCGGCAAGTTGCGTAAGATTTTCCTACAAAACGCCGCTCGGGTGGCGGTTAATGCTTGCTTCTGTGACGACTTTGGCAATCGACCGGGATCAAGGCCGGAGAGCGACTACACTTAAAGCTGGATGTTTTCAGGAGGAAGCGGTGATGACCACGCAAGACAATCTGACCAATCATGAAGTCACAATCTGCCTTGCCGGCGGCGCAGTGCTGGGGCCGTTCAATGCCACCTGGAATCAGGATTCCGGTGGTGATGTCCGGGAACTGGTACGCCAGTACGATGGCTTCCTGCAGGGTGAGAAACAGAGCCGGTTCAAATTTCATTTGCACGATACCTACACCAACACCGTGCATACCCTGATTCTCAATTTTGAGCAGGTAACCGGCATCTGCGACCATGTTCGCCTGAGGTCCCACGGTAACGGCAACTGACGGTTGCTGTGGGAAGCCATGGAGAAACGCTTGAGGAGGGTGTGGTGACTGACGTGAGAATCGAGAAAGACAGCCTGGGCGAGGTGCGGGTTCCATCGGATGCTCTCTGGGGGGCTCAGACTCAGCGGGCGGTGGATAACTTTCCGGTGAGCGGGCAGGCGATGCCGCCCGAATTCATTGCTGCCGTTGTTCAGGTCAAGCGGGCGGCGGCTCAGGCCAACGCCTCTTTGGGCCTGTTGGCGGAGGATCTGAGGGACGCCATTTGTGCGGCCTGTGACCGGTTGCTGGAGGGCCAGTATGCGGACCAGTTCCCGGTGGACCGTTATCAGACCGGTTCCGGCACCAGTACCAACATGAACGTAAACGAGGTGATTGCCGCGCTGGCCCGCCGGCAGGGCCTGGAGGTGCACCCGAACGATCATGTGAACATGAGCCAGAGCTCTAACGATGTTATCCCCACGGCGATCCACATCAGTTCGGTGTTGGCGGTGAAGACCCGGCTGCTTCCGGCCTTGTCGCACCTGCGCGGAGTGATCTATGGCCGAGAGGCTGAGTTGTCGGGCCAGGTAAAAACCGGCCGTACCCACCTGATGGATGCCATGCCCGTGACTCTTGGCCAGGAATTGCGTACCTGGCGAGAGCAGCTGATCGCGACGGAGCAGCGCCTGGAGCGGGCCATGGAGGATCTGGGCGGGTTACCCCAGGGCGGCACGGCCGTGGGTACCGGAGTCAATGCGGCCTCTGAGTTTTCCGGCCAGTTCGTGAAGTTTCTCCGGCAGAATACCGGTTACCCGTTCCGTTCGCTGGAGCACAAATTCGTGGCCCAGAGTGCGGTGGATGCGCCGATGGCTTTGTCGGCACAGTTTCGCGGTACCGGCGCCGTGCTCACCAAAATGGCGAATGATCTTCGCTGGATGAACAGCGGGCCGATCCATGGGCTGGCGGAAATCAGCCTGCCGGCACTTCAGCCGGGTAGCAGCATTATGCCGGGCAAGGTCAATCCGGTGATTCCGGAGTCTGTTGCCATGGTTGGGGCCCAGGTGACCGGGCTGGACACGGCGGTTGCGATGGCCGGGCAGTCGGGTAACTTTCAGCTCAACGTGATGTTGCCGCTGGTTGGCGCGAACTTGCTGGATATGTGTGGATTACTGGCCAATGCCTCTGGCCTGCTGGCCGACAAAGCCCTGCAGGGCATGACCGTCAATGCCGATAACCTGAATGCCGGCGTAGGCCGGAACCCGGTTCTGGTGACGGCCCTGAATCCGGAAATCGGTTATGCCCTGGCGTCGGACATTGCCAAAGAAGCCTACCGTTCTGGTCGGCCGGTGATTGATGTTGCTGAGGAGCGCAGCGGCTTGAGCCGGGATCGGCTGGAAGACTTGATGGACCCGCTCAAACTGACCCGCGGCGGGCTGACCTGAATGCTTGGTGACTTGCGTGCTGCTGTCTCTTGAATTGTTCGTGATGCTGGTGCTGGCTAACGGAGCTCCGGTGATTGTGGCAAAGCTGTTTCATCAGCACGGTAACTGGCCCATCGATGGGGGGCGGCAATGGCGGGACGGTGAGTTTGTATTGGGGCCTAGCAAAACCTGGCGCGGTTTGGTCTCAGGAACGCTCGCCTGCGCCCTGTTCGCCTTCTGGACCGGGTTGTGGTGGCTGTTTGGCGCGCTGTTTGGAGGGCTGGCCCTGCTGGGGGATATGCTCAGCAGCTTTATCAAGCGCCGGATGGGGTTGGTCTCCAGCGCGCGGGCCGTTTGGCTGGATCAACTGCCCGAAGCCCTGTTGCCCATGCTGTTCGCCTGGTACTGGCTGGAGTTGCCGGGCTGGGAAGCCGGGGCAATTGCCCTTCTGTTCGCACTGTCCAATATGCTGTTTTCACCGCTGCTTTACCGCCTGGGGATTCGCAAACAGCCGCACTGAGCCTAGCCAGCAGGCCCACTGGTGAGTGTGTGAATGGTTACTTCCGGCGGACAGTTCAGGCGAACGTTCAATACCGATGTCCCCGCGCCGGCGGAGGTATAACCCTGCATACCGTTGACCTGCCAGGCGCCCCGGCCCAAACGCCTGGGGCAATCGGAATCGAGGGTTAACGGGATGCCTCCTGGCAGGCAGATTTGCCCGCCATGAGTATGGCCACACAGGAATAGATCGTAGCCGGCATGGGCCGCTTCACGCCAGATCTCCGGCGTGTGGCTGAGCAGCAGGCTAAGTGCGCCTGCCGGTATGTTGTCTCCGGCCCGGTGCAGATTATGGACCTTATAGTAGTGGGCGTCGTCGACCCCGGCCAGGTATAAACGACTGTCGCCCCGTTCCAGCGGCACCATTTCATTCATCAGCAACCGATAGCCCATGTCTTCAAGTGCCGGCACCATCCGCACGCTGTCGTGATTGCCCAGCACCGCGTAGGCGTCGCCGTGGATGGCCTCGCGCAGCCGGGCCATGCCGTCCAGGGCGTTGTCGATCGGGCCCCAGGTGCGTTGCCGGTAATCACCGGTGAGCACGCAGAGGTCGTAATCCAGTGGTGCGATCTGTCGTATAACTGCCTGAAGGTTGGCCTCGTCCATATCCACGTGCAAGTCGGTTAAATGGAGGATGCGGTAGCCTTCGAAAACACCGGGAAGATCGGCCAGTACTACCTGGTTGTGCGCCGTTCTCAGTTTCAGACTGTTGGACTGGGCCCGGCGCAGCAGTCCCACGGTTTGCAGGCAGAAGCGGATCAACCCGGGCGCGTTGGTCAGGTTCTCCAGGTGGAACGAATGGCGGTCGCGGCCGAACACCCGGGCCTCGGTTTCCTGTTCAATGCCCAGCCGCTGTCGGGCGTGAACGGGGCCAAGCCGCAGGCTCAGGCGGTATTGGAGGAGTTCTTCCTGGCTTTCTGGTGCGCGAACCCTTGCGGTCATGCTGGTATCCCTGATGCCGAGCGGAACCTTATGGCTGGCTCCTGTTTTAAGTATGGTCGCTGTCCGGGGTAGTGCAAATTACCAGTCCTGATTTGGCATTTCATGTCCCAGACGCCACAATCAGACATCATTCGACGATGTATAACGTAGGGAGTGCTTCCATGTCCGATGCCTGTAACCTGCCCGGGCTGAGTGTGCCCCGGGGCCGTTTTCCGGATCCGGAACAAGATCTGCCGGAGGAGATCGGCGAAGCCCGCCTGGTGCTGGCTGGTGGCTGCTTCTGGTGTATCGAGGCGGTCTTTCTGGCCGTGGATGGCGTGAGCAGTGTGACCTCCGGCTATGCCGGAGGCGAGGCCGAGACGGCGAATTACGAGGCGGTGTGCACCGGGAAAACCGGCCACGCTGAGGTTATCGAGGTGCGTTATCAGCCCTCGACAGTCAGTTTCGGTCAGCTTTTGAAGGTGTTCTTTTCGGTGGCTCATGATCCGACACAGCTCAACCGCCAGGGAAATGATGTCGGTACCCAGTACCGCTCGGCCATTTTTTACGAGACGCCGGAACAGCGAGCCGTTGCCGACGCTTATATTCGGCAGCTGGAAACGGCCGGCGTGCACCAGGGTAAAATTGTCACGACGTTGGAGCCTCTCGATGAGTTTTACCCGGCCGAGGCACATCATCAGAATTTTGCGGCCCGCAACCCGTGGCAGCCCTACATCATGGCAGTGGCGGCGCCCAAGATGGAAAAGCTGGCCAATACCTGGCCTGAGAAGCTAAAGCCGGAATACAGCCAAGACGATCCCGATCAGGCCTGAGGAGGCGACAATGACCGTATCTGCAGCAGGTTATGACCTGACTCCATTGACCAAAGCAGAGGTCGATGCGCTCGCCGGGCAGTTAACGGCCGAGGAGCGCCGGGTTTTGCTCGACCATGGAACCGAACGGCCGTTCTGTGGCACGTTACTGGACAACAAAAAAGCCGGGACCTACTACTGCCGGTTGTGCGACTTACCCTTGTTCAGTTCTGATGCCAAATTCGATTCCGGCACCGGCTGGCCCAGCTTTTTCCAGCCGTTTGATCCTGACCATATCCGCTATCTGGAAGACAATAGCCTGGGCATGGCCCGTACCGAGGTGCGTTGCCCGAAGTGCGACAGTCATCTGGGCCATGTCTTCCCCGACGGCCCGCCACCCACTGGCCGGCGTTACTGTCTGAACTCGATAGCCCTGGTATTTAACGAATCCGAGTAGTTTGCCGGTCCGGGCGGGGTGCCCATCGGCGAATAACGGGTGCTACTCCGCTCCATCGGTGATGGCCTGACCAGGCCGTTACCGGTCGGGCTTCAGTTCGTATTCAGCTTTCCATACAGCCGCTATACTTGTCAGCCCAACGCCCGCCAGTGCTTGTTGGTCGCTGTGTATAGAGGATTTGAGGAATGATGAGACTGAATCTTAGCCCGCTGACAGAATCCGCCACACTTGTTCGGCGTGTGGGCGTGGTGCTCGGGTCGGTGGGCCTGACGGTGATTTATTCGCTGCTGGTATTGTTGCGGGCGCTATTTGGTCAGCTGAACCGGCCGATTGTCGACAAATATTGTCGGGAGTGGTCGGCTGCACTGTTGCGGCTGGTGCGAGCCAGCCTCAGTGTGCGCGGCGAAGTGCCGGATTTCAGCGATGGCCGGCGGTACATCATCATGAGTACTCACGCCAGCCACTATGATATTCCGGTCAGCTTCGTATCTTTACCCGGTTCGATCAGGATGTTGGCCAAAAAGGAGTTGTTCAGTATTCCATTGCTGGGCCAGGCCATGCGGGCGGCCGAGTTTCCGTCCATCGACCGCAGTCGCCGCAATCGGGCGGTTCAGGACCTGGAAAAGGCCCGGCAGATGATGGAGAGCGGCGTGGTACTTTGGGCGGCCCCGGAAGGGACCCGCTCTCCGGACGGCCGATTACTGCCTTTTAAAAAGGGCTGTTTCCATCTTGCACTGGATACCCAGGCCGTAATCGTGCCGGTGGCCATCCGCGGCATTTACCGGGTGCTGCCCGCGCGCAGCTGGCAAATCAATCTGGGGCAGCCGGTGGATGTCCGGGTGGGCGCCCCGATTGATACTGCGGGTAAGAGCAAGGAGGACCTGGTCGCTATTATGGCGGATGTGCGGTGCAGCCTCGAAGCGTTGCTTGGCAACGGCGAGGCCGAGTAGTCGCCTCCGCCGGCGGCGATCAGGCCGCAGCGGACACCACGGTAAAGAACAGGTAGCCGGTGTAGGCAAAATAGACCGCCACCAACAGGGCGCCGTCTACGCGGGAAACGAGTTTGCGCCATCCCGTCAGCCCAAAGCCCATCAATAACAGGGCAAGGGTAAGCCCCAGCATGAGGGTCCAGTCCCGATAGAGTACCTCCGGGTCGACCGACAGCGGTTGAATCGCGGCGGCAAGCCCCACCACCGCCAGGGTATTGAAAATACCGGAGCCCAGAATGTTGCCAAGAATAAGATCGTGCTCGTTCTTTTTCACCGCGGCAATGGCCGAGGCCAGTTCAGGCAGGGATGTGCCGATGGCGACAATGGTCAGGCCTATGATGAGGTCGCTGACTCCGAGGCTCTGGGCAATGTCGACGGCTCCCCAAACCAGCAGGCGGGAGCTGGCTACCAGCAGAATCAGGCCGACCACCAGCCAGATGACCGCCGTTTTCAGAGGCATCGGGTGCGCGACGATTTCCGCATCGGCGTCGCCTCCGAGTGGATCGCCCTTACCGCGAATACCCTGATAGATAGACCAGCCCATGACCGCCGCAAAAACGCCCAGCAGAACCCAGCCGTCCAGCCGGCTCAATTCCCCGTCAAGCAGCTGCGCCCCGGCGATCAAGGTCAGTACAACCAGTAGGGGCAGCTCCTTCCGGATGACCTGGGAGTGAACGGCAATGGGCGCGATAATGGCTGTAAGGCCGACAATCAGCGCAATGTTGGTGATATTGGAGCCGTAACCGTTGCCAAGGGCGAGCCCGGGGTTGCCGTCAGAAGCGGCCATGGCGGACACCGCGAGTTCCGGTGCCGAGGTGCCGAAGCCAATAATCACCATGCCGATTAACAGGGTGGGCATACCCAGATGCTTGGCAGTCGCGGCCGCGCCGTCCACGAATTTGTCTGCACTCCACACCAGAAGAACAAGACCGGCAATAACGGCACCAATGGCCATCACCATAGAAAAACCTCAACAAGCTAGATGTTGGAAATACCGGCTGATGGAGCAGCGCGGAATCTGTGGCGCACAAGATACCGTATAAGGGGGCGCCTGGTCAGCATTGCAATGGTGTGGAATGCCGGGAAAGCCCGATGATCCATTGTGTTGGCTGATTGGTATCAGACTAAAGTGGCGCTGATATTGTTAACAAAAAGGGAGACAATCTCGGCAAAATCACAAGTACAGAGGGCGCTGTGCCGGGGCATTTGCCCGCGTTCGCAGGCGTTTCCGGCCGCGCTCCACGCCGACACGCATCAATTGATAATCGCAATTTATTCTTGCTACGAAAATCGGGATAATTGCGCGCAATTTCAGACCGGAAGCTCACGGCAGCGCCGTCTACCTCGCGCCGGGCCGGCTTCCGACAGGCCACTTTGCTGATCGTGGAGTGGCAAAAGGTTTCAACACTAAGCTAGGGTGAAAAACCGATGGCCGTTAGACAGGCAGATGTAGTGCTGGTCGGAGGGGGCGTCATGAGCGCAACCCTCGGCATGATGCTCAGGCAACTCGATCCGTCTCTGGATATTGTCATGGTGGAACGTCTTGATCACGTTGCCCATGAAAGCACAGACGGATGGAACAACGCGGGAACCGGCCATGCCGGCTACTGCGAGCTTAACTACACACCCGAAACGGACGATGGCGATGTGGCCATTGAGCGGGCGTTGCAGATTAATGCCCAATATGAGGTGTCGCTGCAGCTGTGGTCCTATCTGGTTGAGCAGGGCATCTTGCCGGAGCCTTCGACTTTTATAAACCGGACGCCTCACCAGAGCTTCGTCTGGGGAGAAAAAGACGTCAGTTTTCTGAAGCGTCGGTTCGAACGGTTAAGCGCTCACCACCTGTTCCGGGAGATGGAATACACCGAGTCTCCGAAAGATCTCGAAGAATGGATTCCCCTGATCGTCCAGAATCGGGACCCGATGCAGCGGGTTGCGGCAACCCGGATCAAACACGGCTCCGATGTGGACTTCGGTTCCCTGACCCGCAGCATGGTGGCTTGGCTGGAAACTCAGCCGAATTTCGAGCTGATGCTACATTCCCCGGTGCATTACATCGATCAGCGCGATAACGGGCGCTGGAAGCTCCGGGTCAAAAACCAGAAGACTGGAGAACTGACCAAACTGGAAGCGGGCTTTGTTTTCCTCGGTGCCGGCGGTGGCGCTCTTCCTCTGCTGCAGAAATCCGGTATCGACGAAGCCAGGGGATATGGGGGGTTCCCGGTCAGTGGCCAGTGGCTGGTCTGCCGCAAGCCCGAGATTGTTCAGCAGCATCACTCCAAGGTCTATGGCAAAGCTCCGATCGGAGCGCCGCCCATGTCGGTACCCCACCTGGACACCCGGATTATCAATGGCGAGCCAGCGTTGCTGTTCGGCCCGTTCGCCGGATTCACCACCCGATTCCTCAAGCAGGGCTCCCTGTTCGATTTGTTTGGTTCGGTGAAGGCGACGAATCTGCGGCCGATGCTGTCTGTCAGCAAAAGCAATATGGACCTGACCCGGTACCTCATTGGCGAAGTGTTTCAGTCCCATCGTGACCGGGTTGAGTCGCTTCGGAATTTTTTCCCGGATGCTCAGGAAGACGACTGGGAACTGCGGATGGCAGGCCAGCGCGTTCAGATCATCAAGCAGGTGGATGGCGGTGGCGGCAAGCTGGAGTTCGGTACCGAAATCGTGGCGGCGAAAGACGGTACTCTGGCGGCGCTGCTTGGGGCATCGCCAGGCGCCTCGACGGCCGCCAATGCGATGATCAATGTGGTTGAGCGCTGCTTCCCGGAGAAAATGAAAACGCCGGAGTGGCAAGCACGCATGAAAGAGCTGGTGCCGTCTTACGGCCAGTCTCTGGTCGACGACGAAGCGTTGCTGACCAAAGTGCGCGCCAGGACGCTGTCGGCGCTCAAACTGGGCTGATATTCCCAATCGTTCTAAAAAAACCGTTAGGCACTGGCACTGCTGGACTGGCTCCCTGCAGTGCCGGTGCTTTTTGCGTTTTAAATGGCGGCAGAGTTTGCGATTTCACAGCTTGCGCGTAGGGTTATATGAAAACGCTAAGGAAAGGAGAACGCCTGTGAGTGAGCAAAACTACAACCCCGATAAGGGCTATGTCGCGTTGTTGGGTTGGAGCCTGAACGCGGTGGAAGCGGCCGACAAGTTTGATCGTCGCTACGTTGTTGTTGCACCGGACTGGGCCGAGGCCTACTGCGAAGAACACGACATTCCTTACGTTCCCTGGAATTTCGAGCGCCTGAACGACCGCTCGGTGGAAATTGCCCAGACCCTGAAAGATATGGGTGTGGATGTGGCCATCCCCCTGTTCGAAGAAACCGTCGAGTGGGCGGGTGCCATCAACTCGGTGTTGATGGACAAACCCAAATTGTTTGGCCAGGCCATGCTGCTGCGGGACAAGGCCCTGATGAAGCGTCGGGCCCAGCTGGGGGGTATCCGCGTTGGTATTTTTGAAGAGGCGCACGACAAGGGCGATGTTATCCGGTTCCTGAAACGGGTAAACCAGACCCTGCTCAAGCTTGACGGTGACCCCAACGACCCGATTCACCTCAAGGCGTTTGATAAGGCGGGCTGCCTCGGGCACCGGGTTATCCGGACGCCGGATGAAGTGGACACCATACCCGAAGAAGAGTTTCCCGTGCTGATGGAATCGCACCTCGACGGCTGGGAATTTGCGGTCGAAGCCTGGATTCACAACGGCAAGGTCGCCTTTCTGAATATCTCCGAATACGTCACCCTGGGTTATTCGGTGTTCGTACCGGCAACTCCGGACCTGGAAAAGTACCGCGACCAGATCAAAGGTGAAATCGAGAAGCTGATCAAAACCTTTGATATCGATTTCGGCTTTATCCATCCGGAATACTTTGTTACCAGCGACAGCACCATGTACTTCGGCGAAGTGGCCTATCGCCCGCCAGGTTTCAAGGTATTTGAACTGCTGGAGCGTGCCTACGGCTTTAACGCCTATCAGGGCATGATCATGACCTTCGACCCGAAGACAACGGAAGAGGAAGTCAAGGCCTTCTTCCCGAAAGAGGTGGTGGATGCCACAGGGTATGCCGGTTGCTTCGGGGTGTACCCGCGCCGTCGGGTGGTCAGCAAGCTGGAAATTCCCGAGGAAACCGAGAACCACGAGTATTTCGAGTCCCACGAGCTGACGCCACCGTTGGAGGAAACCGTTACCAAGCGCACGGCGTTCGGCACCCATTGGGGGCTGGTGTATTTCTTCGGTGAAGATCCGTACGTTATGCGGGATCTCCTGAAACATCAGGAAGACCTGGATTTCTATGTATAATCAGGAGCGATATTAACAACAACGGGTTTGGTCCCAGGCCCTGAGGATAATCGTTTGAACGATCACCAAGCGGGCAACGCATCACCAGCGGTCAACCTTGATCGTCTGGTGCAGCGGCTGGATGAGTCGATCCGGTTGCTGGAGGAAAGCCGGTCTTTTGCCAAAGCCGGCAAACTTCCGCGTGTTCTTGATATTGCTCGCAGAGTTCTGCTGCAGCCTGAGGGCTGCAGCATCATTGAGGACCGGGCTCAGCGCCTGGAAGCGGCCGGGGTGTTCGACGGCACGGACTGGGCGGAGCCCGGTATTCTGCTGCCGACGCTGACCACGCATTCACTGCAAAGCCAGAACGCAGACACCGTTGTGATCGAAGCGTTCAGTGAGCTGAGGCTGCTTGCTGTGGCCCGCGGACGTTACCTGCATCCGACGGTGTCTGTGGAGCAGGCTCATCATTATCTGACCCAGGTTCTGGCGATCAATCTGGGCCTGCTGTTCGGAATGACCGGCGAGGCCGAGCGTGAGCAGGGCCGTCTTGCACTGATCAGCCAGGCTCTGGTTCAGCACATCGCAGCGCACATTGGATACGAGCACGTGATCGACAGCCTGATTGAGGAAATCTGGCGCATTGTCGAGCAGCGTCCGATTCAGGTGACGGATGTGCGTAAAATGATTACCCAGATCGCCCTGTGCCGCGCTGATCCGCAAGCGGATCTGGGCGGAGCCGGTCGCGGCGCTGACCGATTGATTTCCAGCCTGTATGGCCCCACGCGTGCGTGCAGTGAAGATCCGGGAATTGTGGTTTACCAACAGCGCCTCGAGTCCATGGACGCCCAGGCACTGCAGAATGAAGCCACCGGGTTTGCCCGCTCGATGCACGACACCGGCCTGGTGTCGCCGTACCATGCGTCCTTCGTGCGGTACATTCTGGCGGACCAGGATACTCTGCTGAGTGAGGCGCTGGGCTTGTCCAGCACCGGGCGAGACTGCCTGCTTTGCTACCGTGAGCTGGTTCATGCCCTGATTGAGGAAGGCGTTTATCCGGAGACGGCCCAGGGCCTTTATGGCTTGTCGCTGTTGCTCGAACGGGGCATTCTCTACCAGCCGCCCGTTGCCCCCGGCCTTTGGCGCCAGGCGCGGCTATCGCTGTGCCCTGAGGCACGTGAACGCCTTGAACTGGCTTACGGCTACCAGCCTCAGCCAGGTGCCTGGCTGATCCAGGGCGTGCTGAATATGCTGGGCCAGCCGCTGGGCGTGGGGCAGGGCAATAACCCGACCTGTCAGTCTGCCCGGGCGTTGTCCATGTGGGCTTATAACGACCCGGACTATCTGCTGCAGATGGTTGCCTGGGCAGCCCGGGATAACGAAATCGTCATCCATTTCGAAGGCAATCCGGTGTCTTCCGCCCAGAGTCTTGGCGGTGTCGCTTCGGAGGTCACTCTGGATCTGGACCCGGTTTCGCTCGTGGTCGTGCCGCACCTGGACCGGATTTACGCGGAGATGGGCCGGCTCGTTGCGGGCCGCGAGGGCGATCCGCACAAGTGGGTCAATCCTGAGTTCCACGGCTGGTCCGCCGGCCGGGGCTTCGCCATCAACGTAGATGTGGCAACAGGCAAGCTGTCGGATCTCGAGGGGTTTATCCGGCATTTTTACGCCAGCTATCACCCCTACTATAACGGCAATCAGCCTTTGATCCATCCGCAACCGGCGGGCATTGCGGTGACTGACAGTGCAGCGCGTTTTATAGGCTGGCACGCCATCACCATTCTGCGGGCGGCGTTGGACCCGGATGGCGAGATGCGAGTGTATTTCTTCAACCCCAACAACGACAGTGGCCAGAACTGGGGCGATGGTGTTCAGGTGAGCACGTCCGGTTATGGCGAGCGGTTTGGTGAGTCCTCACTGCCGTTCGAGCAGTTCACCTCGCGGCTGTACATTTTCCATTACGACCCACTGGAACGGGGCGAACCGGCCAAAGTGAACGATGACGAACTCCGGCGCGTAATTGATGGAGTCTATCGCAGCTGGGGCGTCGATCGGGTACCTGCAGATGTGTTGCAGGCCGAGCCGCCGAAAACCGATTGATCGGAAACCCCCGGCATCGGGAACGTATTGATCGAGAGGAAGTCCATGGCCAACGAGCAAAATCCTGCCCGTAATGGGGCCGAGCTGTTTATCCGGGCGCTGGAAAATGAAGGAGTCCGTTACATCTTCGCTGTGCCAGGCGAGGAAAACCTGGCCTTTCTGGAGGCGCTCAGAACCTCCAGCATCAAACTGGTGCTGAACCGCCACGAGCAGGCCGCGGGCTTCATGGCCGCCACCTACGGTCGTCTGACCGGGCAGGTGGGGGTGTGCCTGTCAACGCTTGGCCCGGGTGCGACCAATCTGGTCACTGCGGCCGCCTACGCTCAGCTTGGTGGTATGCCCATGCTGATGATTTCGGGGCAGAAACCGATTAAATCCTCCAAGCAGGGTCTGTTTCAGATTCTGGATGTGGTGGATCTGATGCGGCCTTTAACCAAGTACACCCGGCAAATCAGCAATGCCAATACCATCCCGGCCAAAGTGCGGGAGGCGATCAGGCTGGCGTCTGAGGAGCGCCCCGGCGCAGTGCATCTGGAGTTGCCTGAAGACATCGCCGAAGAGGCCGCTGAGCCTGGCACCCACATCTTCAACCCCAGTGACGCCCGGCGCCCGACTGCCAGCGAGAAAAGCCTGGAAATGGCGTGCGATATGCTGCGCCGGGCCCATCACCCGTTGATCATGATTGGTGCAGGGGCCAATCGCAAGCGGGTGTCCAAGGCTCTGCTGCACCTGGTGGATGTAACCGGCATTCCCTTCTTTACCACCCAGATGGGCAAAGGCGTGATCGACGAGCGTCACCCCGGGTACATGGGCAACGCTGCCCTGTCTGCCGGGGACTTTGTGCACTGTGCCATTGATCGGGCAGATCTTATTATTAACGTTGGCCACGATGTGGTCGAAAAACCGCCGTTCTTTATGACTCCGGGTGGCAAGAAAGTCATCCATGTGAATTTCAGTGGCGCCGATGTCGACCCGGTGTATTTTCCCCAGCACGAAGTTGTCGGCGACATCGCCAACAGCGTGGAATACCTGGCCGAGCACTGTGGCCAGTGCGCCAACCATGACTTCACCCGTTTGATGGAGGTAAAGCAGGCGGTGGACGCCCACGTGCAGGAACGGGCGGAAGACGGCCGGTTTCCCGTGATTCCGCAGAGGATCGTTCACGATGTCCGCCAGGTAATGCCGGACGACGGCATCATTGCCCTCGACAACGGGATGTACAAACTCTGGTTTGCCCGCAATTATCCGGCCTACGACAACAACACGGTGTTGCTGGACAATGCGCTGGCCTCCATGGGCGCCGGCCTGCCCAGCGGCATGATGGCTTCGATGCTGTACCCGGAATTGAAAGTCATGGCGGTGTGTGGTGACGGCGGCTTCATGATGAACAGCCAGGAACTGGAAACCGCCGTGCGCCTGCAGCTCAATCTGGTTGTGCTGATTATCAACGACAACGGCTACGGCATGATCAAGTGGAAGCAGGGCCAGGAAGGCTTTGCCGATTTCGGTCTGGATTACCGCAATCCGGACTTTGTCACCTACGCCCAATCGTACGGTGCCCGGGGGCACCGTATTACCCAGACGGAAGACTTGAAGCCAACCCTGGAAAGCGCCCTCTTGGAGGGCGGTGTTCATCTGGTGGAAGTGCCGGTGGATTACCGCGAAAACCGTCGGGTCTTTGACGAGCAGTTGGCGGAACTGACCTGCAGGCTCTAGCCGACTTCGGCGGCGCCTCGCAGCATAGCCTGCAGCAGCTCATCAGCATCAAACTTGGTCAGGGCCTCATTGGCCCCGACCTGATTGGCATAGCTCAGGCTCATTTCACTGTTCAGTGACGTGTGCAGAATAATGTAGGGTTGCCTGAGCGACGAGTTATCCCGCACATTGAATGCCAGTTCGTAACCGTCCAGGCCTGGCATCTCGATATCGCTCACCAGTATCTCGATCGGATGCCCCAACTCGTGCTCTTTCAGTAACACCTGCAAGGCCTCGTCGCCGTTGCTGGTAACGTGGTAGCTGATGCCTTTGCTGTCCAGCGCATCGGACAATTGCTTGCGGGCAACCTGAGAGTCGTCCACCAGCAGAATGTTCAGAGACTTGAGGGTTTCACTCTGAACATCCGAGAGCACTACATCCTGGGTGTCGAGCGATTCCGGATAGACCTTGGCCAGCAGTAATTCCACATCCAGCAGTTGGATGATATCGCCTTCCACATCCAGCAGGCCGGTGATGAACGCATTGGTGCCCAGTGCTTTGGGCGGGGGCATCACGCTTTTCCAGTCGGTTTCGATAATTTGCTGGACACTCCGCACCAGAAAGCCGATTTCCTGCCGCTGGATGTCGGTCACGATGATAGACGCCTTGTCCTGCTCCTCTTTGGTGAGGGCCGGATAACCCACGGCCGCGGCCATATCGATGACCGGCACGGCGGAACCCCGGAAGGTCGCAGTGCCAATCACCGCGTGGTGGCTATGGGGCAGCTTGGTCAGGCGCTGGAAAGGCAATATTTCCCGTATTTTCAGCGTGCCAATGCCAAATAGCCGAGAGCCGAACAGGCTGAACAGCAAAAGTTTCTGGGACTGTTTCGCTTTGCTGGACATAAACCGATCCTTGCAAACAAGAGCGCTGCTGTGCAGCGGAACTCGCAATGTTCATAGGTGCGTTGAAGACCAAAGCACAGTGCTTCGGCAGGCAGAAGAGTATTACTTAATGGTAGCAGTTTTGTTGCAGACTGTTCGTTACCCGCTTTGTATCAAATGGTGACAGGTGTGTGTCGGGCGGTTCACCAGGGCAGGTTGGTAAGCACAAACCAGGTGGTGCCGGTGGTGGCGGCGATGGCGACCAACGCCAGCAGGCCGTCCCGGGCCACAATAGACAAACCAAAGGCCATCAAAGCCAAGCCCCCGCCGTTGGCGCTGAAGGGAATAAGTTCCATCACCGGCATGGCGGCCGCGACCGCCATGCAGAGCAGTGCCATGAGATACTGGCCAGCGCCGGACACCAGCCAGGGCAGGCGCGGTTTGGTCCAGCGGTCGATGAACGCTGCGGGTTTATCTGCCCACTCCAGCCCTTTGAGAAGTTTTTGCCTGGCAACATGGCGTTGTGCCAGCCGGGCGGGCACCCAGATGGATGCTCTTTGGCAAAGCAGCTGGCCCAGCGTGAGAAGAACCAGAAGCCCCAGCAGCGTGGGCACGCCCGGGATGTCGCCGATGAGCGGCGCCACGACGATAATGCCGGCCATCAGCACCAACGGCCCAAAGGAGCGCTCGCCCACGGCCGACATCAGATCCCCGATCGAGACCCGCTCCTGTTGGCGGGAATAGTCCCGGATTCGCGCCACCAACTCGGTCAGGCTTCCGGGATCGTCTGAGTGCTTCATTTTGGTGTGTTCACATTTAAACGAAAAAAGCCCCTGAAATCAGGGGCTTTTTTCTGCAAGGTGGTGGAGACGGCGGGAATTGAACCCGCGTCCGCCAGCACTAGGCCTTGAGGTCTACATGCTTAGTGTCCTTCTATTGATTTAACCTCTAGCGACCCGAAGGTCAGGGTGCAAGAGGCGAGCTCTTTGATCTTAGCCGAACACCAGTGAGCTCTGATGAACGGAGCATCCTATAAGCGATGACGTCCTGGGATGTTGCTACTGAGTTATAGGCGCCTCAGCCAGGACGACTAGCAGCTTACGCTGCTAGTGCGTAGTTTTCGTCGTTTGCGACTATTGCGTTGCAGCTTTGGATTAACGAGATTGGCTGCCATCTCGGCATGCACCCAAGGGTTCGTCACCAGCGTCGAAGCCATGTCGTCCCCTTGTTAGTTCAGTATATGTGTCCGGATTGCCGGACTTCAAGGGTTCTTTTCAAAACAGCCCTACTATTTAAGCGTATGAGGCTTCATAGCCCGCTACGATGCGTGGCGAAGCGCGTTTACGTCCGCTTGTGCCATGGCCGCCCGGTACAGTTGCCAGAAGCTGTCGTGGAAGTAGTCCATTACAGCAGCTGGCTCCGCCTGGATGCCTTTGTCTACGGTGATGCCAAACTGCACGGTGCCGGCGTAGCTGAAAATGCTCATGCCAATGCCGATGTTCCCGCTTTGCGGCACCCAGAACATCGGCTGAACGAGCTTGCTGCCTGCGAGGTAGACGGCATGGCGAGGACCTGGGACGTTGGTCAGTACGGCGGACGCCTTGTTGCTGAGCAGGGCGAGGGCACGCCTTTCGAGTATATCGGGGCCGCGGCCGAACAGGTCCAGCAGGCTGTAGGTTACCTGGGCCTGGTAGGAGCGTTTGAGCCGGTTCATGTTCTCCTGAACCTGATGGAAGCACATGACCGGGTCTGTTACCTCCACCGGCAGGCAAACCAGTACCAGGCCGAACTGATTGCCCAGGGTTTCGATGGGTTGGTCCAGCGGCCGCAGGTTGAAGGGCACTGCCACGCGGATTCCGCAATCCGGGATTGCCTGGTCGTGTTCGGTGAAATGCCGGCTCAGGGCGCCGGTGGCCGCGCACAGCAGAACGTCGTTAACCGTGCCGCCAAGGGCCCTGGCGCATTGTTTGACCGCCTCAAGTTCAATGGGTTCGGCCCAGGCGACGCGTTTGCGGCCAACTAAGGTGCTTTTCAGGCTGGTTTTGGGTTCGAACGGGGCAAGCCCCAGTTTTGCCAGGTCGATGACAATCCCGGCGGCGGTGGTGGCAAGTTTAACGGGGTAGTCCGGTTCTTTGCGGATGGAGTCTACAAACAGGCCGGCCTGCTCCCAGGCAGCCTGGGTGCTATCGACCATCCGGTGCAGAAAGCGGCCTGTTCGCGTGCGTTGACGCTTCGCGCTGGTTGCCGGGTGGGTTACGCGTTCAAGCCTGGGTTCGGCGGTGCGATCGGTCAGCGACAGCATGACTCGCACAAGCGAAATGCCGTCAGCTATGCAGTGGTGAATGCGAATGAGCAGAGCGCAGCCGCCCTTGTAGTTGTCGATGTAGTGGATTTGCCAGAGAGGCCGGCGATAATCCAGAGCCGTACTGTTGAGATCGCTGGCCAGAGCCTGCAGTTCGCCCTTGTCGCCATTGCCCGGTAACGCGATGCTGTGAAGGTGGTTGTCCAGGTCGAACAGGGGGTCATCTTCCCAGAAAACGCTATCCCCTTTGTCGATTACCCGCTGGCGAAAGCGGCGGAATTTCAGAAAGCGCTCTTCAAGGGTTCGTTTCAGTCGTTTCAGGGGGATGGGCTGTTCGAAAACCAGGACCGTGGAAATCACCATGGGATTTTCCGTGGTGTCCATACGTAACCAGGAGCGATCGACCGACGACATGGCCGTCCGTTTAGGTGTCATAAGCCCTCCTATGCCATGAACCAGAGTCCGGGCCGCCTGGTACTGCCTTGGAAGCCAGCCGGTGAAAGACTTCAAAGTATAGGAGGCTTTTTCTGATCAGCAAAGAGGATGGGCTTGCGACACAATGCCCGGGTCAGGTGTTGGCCTCACGCAGGATGCGCTGTTTCTGGCGGTTCCAGTCGCGCTCTTTCTCGGTCGCGCGTTTGTCGAACAGTTTCTTGCCTTTTACCAGAGCAATCTCGCACTTAACCTTGTTCTTTTTCCAGTAGAGCGCAAGGGGGATGCAGGTGTTGCCGGCCTGATTCACCTTGCCCACGATTTTTGCAATCTCTTTGGCGTGAAGCAGTAGTTTTCGGGTGCGGGTGGGGTCTGCAATCACGTGCGTAGACGCGGTGTTCAGTGGTGTGATGTGTGAGCCCAGCAACCACGCTTCGCCGTCTTTCAGCAGCACATAAGAATCCACCAGTTGCGCCTTGCCCGCGCGCAGTGATTTAACTTCCCAGCCGAGCAGGGCCAGGCCGGCCTCGAAGCGTTCTTCGATGTGATACTCGTGTTTCGCCTTCTTGTTCAGGGCGATGGTGTTGCTGGTTGGTGCGCTTGCTTTCTTCTTGCTCATGAATCCTGTCCGGGATCGGAAGAATGACTGGGCTGGTCTCTTCAAGGTGCCAGCAAAGCGGGCATTGTAGCGCAGGAGTGCAAGAAGGGTCACGGATTCGCCGTTACCCCCTGGTTTTGTGTCGTTACCGGCCTCAGGCTTCGGCTACAATGTTGCGCTCTTTACTGGCCGAGGTATGAATGCTGAGCAAGTACGAGACCGCGATTGGGTCGTTCACCCGAAAATCCACGTTCTTCTGGGCCGCCGTTGGCGCTACGGTGGGCCTGGCGAATCTGTGGCAGTTCCCGTACCTGGCCAGTATTCACGGCGGCGGACTGTTCGTTCTGCTGTATCTCGCCTGCCTGCTGCTCGTTACTTTGCCGCTGATGGTGACAGAAGCGGCCCTGGGGAGGCATTCGAGGCACGGCATCGTGTTGGCAATGGATGGCATGGTTAAAAATGCGGGGTGCTCGCCCCTCTGGCGACTGGCGGGCCCGCTGAGTGTTTTCGCGGCCTTCGCGGTGCTGTCGTTTACGGCGGTGTTTGGCGCGATTGTACTGGCCTACCTCTTTTTTGGCGCTGCCGATCGTTTCTCCGGCGCGTCGACTGGTTCCGCCACAAGCGTACTGGCCGGGTTGGTATCAGACTCAGGAAATTACCGGCAGTTCATGGCGTGGCACGTATTTTTTCTGGTGCTCGTGGTTGCGGTGTCCGCCCGGGGGGTGCTACGGGGGCTGGAGCGGTCGATGCGGCTGGTGGTGCCCTGTACCCTGTTTTTGCTGATGCTGCTGTTTGCGCTCACCGCGGTGCGGGGCAATGTGCAGCCGGGCATTGATCAGGTGCTGGCCATGCGGCCGGAGCAGGTGTCCGCTGACAGTCTCAAAGCGGCGTTTTTTCATGCCTTTTACACGCTGGGTCTGGGCATGGGGGTTTGGGCGGTTTTCGGTGCCTATGCTACCCGCCATACCCGGCTCAAGCGCTCCATTCTGGCTGTTGTGTTGATGGATACGTTGGTGGGCATCGTGGCGGGCCTGATGATGTTTTCCGTGGCGGTTGAGGGCGGTAGCTTTGAGGGGGAGCGTGGCTTCAGCCTGTTGTTTGTGTCCTTGCCGGTCGCGTTGGCCGGGTTGCCGTGCAGTCAGGTGGTGATTGCCGCGGTATTTCTGCTGGTTACCCTGATTGTTTGGGCAACTGCGCTCGCTCTGCTGGAGCCGGTCGTGAGCTGGTTTCGGGAGTGGACAGGGGCGCCCCGGGGCTGGTCGGCAGTGGTGGTCGGTGTGGGCGTGTGGTTCGCAGGGCTCGCCTCGTTATTCTCTTTCAATGTCTGGGCGGATTATCGTCTGGCCGGTGCCACCGTATTTCGGTGGCTCGAGCTGGTTGCTGGCGGGATTGTGATACCGGCCGTTGCGGTTCTGATCGCAACCTTTGCCGGCTGGTGCATTACCCGCCGGCTTGCTGCCACCATTCTCGGCCGGGCGCCGGCGCTTTTCCGTGGAATCTGGTTCTGGGTAATGCGGCTGGTGTTACCCGTGGTGGCCGGTTGGATTGGCCTTCAGTACACTTTTTTTTCTTTGAATAATCTGTGTGAGAACGGCAGTGCCGCAATCTGGTGCGAGCAGCCGGAAACAGCTGAGGTAGCGCCGGCAGCAAGGGAGCGCAAAGAGATTGCGCCGGCGAGTGCAGCGCCGAACTCTTCGTCAGAGTCCGCAGAGCAAGAGCAGCGCCCGCAAGGCGAGCCAGAGGAAAAGCCCCCCAAAGAGGGTGATATCCTTTATCATAGCGTCTGATTGGTCCGGCAGGGCTGTAATGATATTAAAATGCAGGAAATCCGGTTTACATGGCACATCAGATCGACAAGACCGCGTTGGTGATGCACTCAGCGGAGCGTATGTTTCATCTGGTCAACGATATCGCCCGTTACCCCGAGTTCCTGCCCTGGTGTGCCGGGGCGGAAGTTCATGAGCGGAATGATGCCGAAATCATGGCATCGCTGGATATTGCCAAGGGCGGTGTTCGCCACCGGTTGACCACTCGTAACCAGTTGCTGCTGCCAGACAGCATCGAGATGAAACTGGTGGACGGCCCCTTCAGAAACCTGACCGGCCGCTGGCACTTTCGGGCGCTGGATGACAATGCCTGCAAGGTTATACTCACCCTGGAATTCGAGTTTTCCGGCTCGCTGTCGCGAATGACCTTTGGCCCGGTGTTCAATCAGGCAGCCAACACCATGGTCGACGCTTTCTGCAAACGTGCAGACCAGGTTTACCTGGGAGGGTTGGGGTAATGGAAGTTGAAGTAGCGTATGCCCGTCCGGACAAACAACAAATCGTACCGCTGGTTGTGCCGCCTGGCTCCACTGCGCTGGAGGCAGTAAAGCTTTCCGGAATCACTGACATCTTTCCGGAGATCGATCTTGAGACGGTCGATATGGGGGTGTTCGGCAAGGTGATTAAAAAGCCGGACGATCATGTCCTGCGCGAAGGGGATCGGGTGGAGCTTTATCGCCCGCTCAAGATTGATCCCAAACAGGCGCGTCTGAACCGGGCGAAAAAGAAAAGCTGAGCCGTCAGTAGGCGGGCGTTTCGTCCATCAGTTGGGCTTCATAGTGGCTCATCTGGCCGTCTTCGTAATAAACGATGATGCGCTGCTCCTCAATGTCTTTGCCGCGGCGCTGGAAGGTGTAAACGTAGTACTCCCGGGATGGATCAACCGGGTTGAGCATCAGCGGTGTTCCCAGCAAGGCATGAACCTGGCTTCGGGGCATTCCCTCAGACAGTGCATCGAGCTCTTCGTCGGTCACGATATTGCCCTGTTGAACATTAATTTTGTAAACGCCCGGGAATGCGCAGCCGGACAAGGATAAAATGCTAATAAGAACGATAGCGGGGAGCTTTTGCATCGCCGGGGGAAATCCTCTATCTTGAAATCGCCTGCGTGGAGCAGGTGTTTAACGGGTTATCCGTTGTATTGCGGCTTCATCATACCGGAAGCCGTCAAGCACACCAAAGAGCGAATGGTAACATGTCAGCTGAAAACGCCGAATTACGAAAAGTCGGTCTGAAGGTCACCCTGCCGAGGGTCAAGATTTTCAACATCCTTGAGAATGCCAAAGAGCATCACCTGAGTGCCGAGGACGTTTACAAGAAGTTGCTGGACCAGGGCGATGATGTCGGGCTGGCCACCGTCTACCGGGTGCTCACACAGTTCGAAGCGGCGGGGCTGGTGCTTCGGCATAATTTCGAGGGCGGCCACGCTGTTTTCGAGATGGCCGGTGATGATCACCACGACCATATGGTTTGCACCCAGACCGGTGAAGTCATTGAGTTCGTGGACGAAGTGATCGAGGAGCGGCAGCAGAAGATTGCGGCAGAACACGGCTACGAGATTGTCGATCACAGCCTGATTCTGTACGTAAAGCCCTTGAAGACCGACAAGTAATAAAAAAGGGCCAGCGAAACGCTGGCCCAATAGCTCTCCGAAGGCAGAGAGGGGTTAGTGATGTGTTGCCTGGCCCTTCACGAACATCTCACGGGCGTGGGCGATGGTCTGCTCGGTCATGTCCACACCTCCCAGCATTCTGGCCACCTCGCCAATCCGGCCCTGATCGTCCAGCGGTTCAATGCGTGAGTAGGTTGCATCCTTTTCAATGGATTTACTGACAAAAAGATGTTGATGACATTGGGCGGCCACCTGTGGCAGATGCGTTACACACAGAACCTGGCCGTTGTCGCCCAGAGACCGCAGCAGGCGGCCGACCACCTCGGCCGTGCCCCCGCCGATACCGACATCCACTTCGTCAAAGACCAGGGTTGGCGTGGTTGAGGTTTGTGCGACAACCACCTGAATTGCAAGGCTGATGCGAGACAGTTCACCGCCGGACGCAACCCGGGCCAGGGATCTGGCCGGTTGGCCGGGGTTGGCACTGACCAGAAACTCGATTTCTTCCATGCCGTGGGGCGCTGGCGTGCTGTCACGGTTTTTGCTCAGGTGGCTGACAAACTGTACCGACGGCATGCTCAGTTGTGCCAGTTCCCCGGCAATGCGTTGATCCAGTTCGGCTGCGGCATTCTGCCGCTTTTCGGTCAGTTCGCTGGCCAGGCGGTCAAAGTGTACCCGCTGCTCCTCCAGCTCTGCTTCCAATTGTTCCAGGCTGCCTTCTCCGCCGTCCAGCTCGGCCAGTTCCTGGCCCAGGCGCCGGTGCAGTTCCGGCAGCTCCTCCGGTGTTATCCGGTGTTTTCGGGCCATCTGATAAATCGCGCTGAGGCGATCTTCGACTTCGGCCAGCCGGGCAGGGTCGGCTTCGTAATCATCCACAAACCGGCGAAGATTGTCGCCGGCCTCTGAAATCTGAATCTGGGCTTCGTTCAGCATCTGGATGGTGTCGGCCAGCGCCGGAATGTCCACCGGAAGTTGTTCAAGCTGCTGAAGCGCCTGGCGCACAAGATCGGATGCCGAGGTTTCGTCTTCCGTGCACAGAAGGGCGGCCTGGTGGCTGCTGTGCCGTATTGAGTCGGCCTGGCTAAGGCTGGCTTGCTCGGCTTCCAGGCTGGTTTGTTCATCTTCGTTCAGTGCCAGTCTGTCCAGTTCTTCAACCTGATACCGAAGCAGTTGCAGTCTGGCCTCGGCTTCGTCGGCGTTATGCTGGCGCTGCTGCAATTTCTGGCTGGTCTGATGCCAGGATTTCCAGGCGGCCTGGGTTTGTTCGGCAAGTGTCCCGGCGCCGGCAAACTCGTCCAGCAGTTTCCGGTGGGTTTCTTTGCGTAGCAGTGATTGATGCTGGTGCTGGCTGTGGATGTCCATCAGTAGCCCGCCCAGCTCTTTCAGTTGTGACAGTGGCCCCGGCTGGCCATTAATAAACGCTTTTGAACGGCCGTCCTTGCTGATGGTTCTGCGCAGTATGCAGTCATCTTTATCGTCAAGGTCATGATCCTCCAGCCAGGACCGGGCTTCAGGGATGCGGGAAATATCAAAGCTGGCGGTGATGTCTGCACGTTTGGCGCCGTGGCGAACCGCCCCGGCATCGGCGCGGCCACCCATGGCCAGCGCCAGAGCGTCAAGCACAATCGACTTGCCGGCCCCGGTTTCGCCGGTCAGGGCTGTCATGCCGCGGCTGAACTGAAGCTCAACACGCTCCGCAATGGCGTAGTTGGATACCGTAAGTTGTGTAAGCATACCGACACCTCCGCTCGTACTTGAGCCCGTTGCAATCCGAATACTGGTAATTCATACAGTGGCTGTGAATATATACAGCCTTTTTTGGGTTTGCAAATCGCGGGTGATGAAAAGATCAAAGAATGCGGGCGCCAAGGTTGAAACACGGAAACCGGGCCCCATATCCGTTCGCAAAGCAATTCTTTCCTGCTTTTCGCGTAAGCAGGGGTGGTTATTTCTGCCGGCCTCCGGGGCCGTGAAAACGTTATCAGGAGTTGTCATGAGTGCTGACGATAAGCGCAACGAACAGGTAGAGGAACATAACGAAGCCGCTGAAGCCGAAACGGAACAGCAGGCCGCAGGCGACCAGAACGCTGACCCGGCGCCGGAAGGTGGCTCGGAACTGGAGGCTTTGCAGCAGAAGCTTCAGGAGCACCAGGAACAGGCTCTGCGCGCACAGGCGGAAATGCAGAATGTGCGCCGTCGGGCCGAGATTGATGTCGAGAAAGCCCATAAGTTCGCACTCGAAAAATTTGTAAAGGAACTGTTGCCGGTGGCCGACAGCCTCGAAAAGGCTGTTGAAAGTACTGAGGGCCACGAGAATGCGGGTGAATTGGTTGGCTCCATCCGCGAGGGTGTGGAAATGACCCTGAACCTGTTCATGAACAGCCTGAAAAAGTTCAACGTCGAGCAGCTGAACCCGGTGGGCGAGCCGTTTGATCCCCAGCACCACGAGGCCATGTCTATGGTGCCGGCGCCGGATGCCGAGCCCAACAGTGTGGTGGCGGTTGTGCAAAAAGGGTATCAGCTCAATGGCCGGGTAGTCCGTCCCGCCATGGTGGTGGTGGCCAAGGCCGATGAGGCGCCAAAAATCGACGAGCAGGCTTGAAAAGTCGAATAGAGCGCCAATATAGCGATTAAACAGCAAATGCCGGGGCAGATATTCTCCGGGACAGCATTCAGAAGAATTGGAGTGATTCAATGAGCAAGATTATCGGTATCGACCTGGGAACAACCAACTCCTGTGTGGCCATCATGGATGGCGACAAGGTCAAGGTCATTGAAAACGCAGAGGGTGATCGCACTACGCCTTCCATCATCGCTTATACAGATGACGGCGAGACTCTGGTGGGCCAGTCAGCCAAGCGTCAGGCGGTCACCAACCCGAACAACACCCTGTACGCCATCAAGCGTCTGATCGGTCGCCGTTTTGAAGACGATGTGGTTCAGAAAGACATCAAGATGGTGCCCTACAAGATTGCCAAGGCCGACAACGGTGATGCCTGGGTTGAAGTGAAGGGCGAAAAGATGGCGCCCCCGCAGGTGTCTGCAGAAATCATCAAGAAGATGAAAAAGACCGCCGAAGATTATCTTGGCGAGAAAGTGACCGAAGCCGTCATCACTGTTCCGGCTTACTTCAACGACAGCCAGCGTCAGGCCACCAAGGACGCAGGCAAGATTGCCGGTCTGGAAGTGAAGCGGATCATCAACGAGCCGACCGCAGCTGCCCTGGCTTACGGCCTGGACAAGAAGAGTGGCGACCGTACCGTGGCGGTATACGACCTGGGCGGTGGTACCTTTGACCTGTCCATCATCGAAATTGCCGATGTAGATGGTGAGCACCAGTTCGAGGTTCTGGCCACCAACGGTGACACCTTCCTGGGTGGTGAAGACTTCGACCTCAAAATCATTGAGTTCCTGGCTGACCAGTTCAAAAAGGACAGCGGCATCGACCTGCGTGGCGACTCCCTGGCGATGCAGCGTCTTAAGGAAGCCGGTGAGAAAGCGAAGATTGAGCTTTCCAGCAGCCAGCAGACTGACGTTAACCTGCCGTACATCACTGCAGACGCGTCTGGTCCCAAGCACATGAACGTGAAGCTGACCCGCGCCAAGCTGGAGTCTCTGGTGGAAGGGCTGGTTCAGCGCAGCCTCGAGCCATGTAAAGTTGCCCTGCAAGACGCCGGCATGAAAGCAGGCGAGATCGATGAGGTTATTCTGGTCGGTGGCCAGACTCGTATGCCGCTGGTGCAGGAAAAAGTGAAAGAGTTCTTCGGCAAAGAAGCCCGCAAGGACGTTAACCCGGACGAAGCTGTGGCGATGGGTGCTGCAATCCAGGCGGCTGTTCTGTCTGGTGACGTGAAAGACGTACTGCTGCTGGACGTAACCCCGCTGACCCTGGGCATTGAAACCATGGGTGGTGTTGCGACTCCGCTGATCGACAAGAACACGACGATCCCGACCAAGAAGTCGCAGACGTTCTCCACCGCCGATGATAATCAGACGGCTGTGACCATCCACGTGGTTCAGGGTGAGCGTAAGCAGGCTGCTCAGAACAAATCTTTGGGCCGTTTTGATCTCGCCGACATTCCGCCGGCAGCACGCGGTGTGCCTCAGATTGAAGTGACCTTCGACATTGACGCCAACGGTATCCTGAACGTTTCTGCGAAGGACAAGGCGACCGGCAAAGAGCAGTCCATCGTAATCAAGGCCTCTTCTGGCCTGAACGATGACGAAATCGAGAAGATGGTCCAGGACGCCGAAGCCAACGCCGAGGAAGATCGCAAGTTCGAAGAGCTTGTCCAGGTTCGCAACCAGGGTGACGCCATGGTTCACGCTGTTCGCAAAACCCTGACAGACGCCGGTGACAAGGTCAGCGACAGCGAGAAAGAGTCCATCGAAGCGTCTATCAAGGAGCTTGAAGAAGCTCTGGAAGGTTCCGATAAAGACGACATCGAAGCCAAGACTCAGAAGCTGACGGAAGTGTCTTCCGAGCTGGCCCAGAAGATGTACGCCGATCAGGCGGACCAGGCGCAGCAGGCCGGTGGGCAGGAAGACGCCCAGGGTCAGCAGTCTGACGACGCCGTCGACGCTGAGTTCGAAGAAGTCAAAGACGACGACAAGAAGTAATTTCCAGCTACATCAAGTCGTTGGGAAAACGCGGGCCTGGCTCGCGTTTTCCTTGTTATAAACACAGGGTTTTGAAGCATGGCCAAGCGCGATTATTACGAAGTGCTCGGGATCTCCCGGGATGCGGACGAGAAGGAAATTAAGCGGGCATATCGAAAGCTTGCGATGAAATACCATCCGGACCGTAACCCGGACGATACGGACGCCGAGAACAAATTCAAAGAGGCCAGCGAAGCCTACGAAATTCTGGCGGATTCCAGCAAACGCGCAGCTTATGATCAATACGGTCATGCTGGTGTTGATGGCCAGGCCGGAGGCGGCTTCGGCGGTGGTGGAGCAAGCTTCTCCGATATCTTCGGCGATGTGTTCGGCGATATCTTCGGGGGGGGCGGCCGTGGTCGCAGCACGCGCGGCGCCGACCTGCGCTACACCCTGGAACTGGATCTTGAGGAAGCCGTTAAGGGCAAAAGCGTCAAGATCAGCATTCCTGGCCATAAAGAATGCGAAACCTGCGATGGTAGCGGTGCTGAAAAGGGCTCCCGCCCTGAAACCTGCGGTACCTGTCAGGGTATGGGGCAGGTGCGTATGCAGCAAGGCTTCTTCACCGTTCAGCAGGCCTGCCCCACTTGCCGGGGATCTGGCCAGATCATCAAGAATCCATGCAAGAGTTGTCACGGCCAAGGGCGTGTTCGCCAGGAGAAGACCCTGTCGGTGAAAGTGCCGCCTGGCGTCGACACCGGCGACCGTATCCGTCTATCCGGCGAGGGTGAAATGGGTGTGGATGGAGGCCCGCCAGGTGACCTGTATGTTCAGGTGGCGGTTCGTGAACATTCCATTTTTACCCGCGATGGTCGAAACCTCTACTGCGAAGTGCCCATTAGCATTGTCGATGCGGCTCTGGGCGGCGAGCTGGAAGTGCCCACGCTCGATGGCCGGGTGAAGCTCAAGATTCCGGCGGAAACGCAGACTGGCAAGTTGTTCCGCTTGCGTAACAAAGGGGTTAGCCCTGTGCGAGGCGGTCCTGCGGGGGATTTGCTGTGCCGGGTGATGGTGGAAACGCCGGTGAACCTGACCAAGCGCCAGAAAGAGCTGATGGAAGAGTTCCAGAAAACTCTGGACGGCAGCAATGGCACCCATCACGCGCCCAAGAAAACCTCGTGGTTTGAGGGTGTGAAAAGCTTCTTCGATGAAATGAAATTCTGAGGGTTTCGCAGATGAGGGTAGCAATTATCGGCGCCGCCGGGCGCATGGGTAAGGTTCTGATCGAGGCCGTGGACGGTACCGAAGGCCTCGAGCTGGGAGCTGCCATCGTCGAGCCTGATAGCAGCCTGATCGGCGCTGATGCCGGCGAAATGACGGGCATCGGTAAGACCGGCGTTAAAATGTCGGGTGGTCTGGACGATGTAAAAGATGACTTCGACGTACTGGTGGACTTTACCTTTCCGGATCTCACTCTGGAAAACGCAAAGTTCTGCAGTGCCAACGGCAAGATGCTTGTTATCGGCACTACAGGCCTGACCGACGCGGAGAAAGAGCAGCTGGCCCTGGCGGCGGAAAATGCTCCGGTGGTTTTCGCGCCCAACATGAGTGTGGGCGTTAATGTTGCTCTCAATCTGTTGCGCACGGCCGCGGCGACCCTGGGTGACGACTACGATGTCGAGATCATCGAGGCCCATCATCGGCACAAAAAAGACGCGCCTTCCGGTACCGCCCTGCGCATGGGTGAAGTGGTCGCCGACGCCCTGGGTCGTGATCTCAAAGAATGCGCGGTTTATGGCCGCGAAGGCTTCACTGGCGAGCGCACCCGAAAGGAAATCGGTTTCGAAACCATCCGCGCCGGCGATGTGGTGGGTGACCATACGGTTCTGTTCGCCACCGAGGGCGAACGCATAGAAATTACCCACAAGGCCAGCAGCCGGATGACGTTTGCCAAAGGCGCCATGCGGGCGGCGTTGTGGCTGAAGGGTAAGGCGCCCGGTTTGTATGATATGCAGGATGTTCTGGGCCTAAAAGGCTGACTCAGGCTTGAATGGGTTGCCCGGCTCTGGTCGGCTGACTCTGAGGGCGAGGGTGCGGGCCTGTTCTCCGGAAA